>JBCBIK010000058.1:0-25745 GCA_038524545.1 Cyanobacteria bacterium J06623_4
TTTTGGCCCTTGCCCAAGAAGATTCTTTAGTCTTTGGCGATATTCGGCAGCTGCTGGTCAGGCAAATCAATCGCCTGACACCACTCGAAAAAGACCTCATGTACTGGCTGGCCATCAACCGGGAACCCGTTGCCTGGCAGACGCTGCAAGCCGACCTAGTCGATACAGTACCCCTCAACAAAATTCTGCAAGCAGTCGACTCTCTCGAACGGCGCTCCCTGATAGAAAGGCATCGGTCGAGCATCACCCAGCAAGCGGTGATTATGGACTACTTCACCGGTGAGCTGATCCATCAGATTTGCCACGAAATTCACAATCGATCATCTAACTTTTTGCAGCGATACGCGCTGGTAAAAGCAAACGCCAGAGACTACATTCGCCAAGCGCAAACGCGGCTCATCCTCAGCCCCATCGTCAAACAGATATGCGACCTGTATTCCACACCCCAGGCCATCACAACCGCCCTCACAGAGCAACTTACCGAAGCCCGTCAGCAGCCCAAAAAAGTCGGCTACGTTGGCGGCAACACCCTCACGCTTTTACGCCATCTCAACATCGATCTCACCGGCTACGACTTTTCTAACCTAGCCATCTGGCAGGCATACCTACAGGGAATAACCCTGCACGATGTCAATTTCACCGGGTCGGATTTGTCTCGTTCTGTGTTCAATCAGCCGTTTGGTAGCATCCGCACCATGTCTTTTCGATCAGACGGAAAGGTGCTTGCAACAGGGGATACCAACAGTGAAATTTGGCTCTGGCAGACTGCTTTTTCGGCAACGTCGCGAGATATCAAGTCACATATTTCTACCCTTCAAGGACACCAAAACTGGGTGTGTTCTGTTGCCTTCAGCCCTGATGGCACGCGCCTAGTCAGCGGTAGCGCCGACCGCACTATTAAGCTGTGGAATGCCGACACGGGAGACTGTCTGCAAACGCTCACAGGCCATCAAAACTGGGTAATGTCTGTTGCCTTCAGCCCTGATGGCACACAGTTGGTCAGTGGCAGCGCCGACCGCACCATCAAGCTGTGGGATGTCGAGACGGGTGATTGTCTGCAAACGCTGACGGGGCATGGACATGGGGTGTGGTCTGTGTCTTTTAGCCCGGATGGTACGCAGCTGGTGAGCGGCAGTGCCGACCGCACTATTAAGCTGTGGGCGGCGCAGACGGGTGAGTTGTTGCGTACGCTGACAGGACATGAACATGGCGTCTGGACAGTGGCCTTCAGCCCGGATGGGCGCTCCATCGCCAGTGGCAGCGCCGACCAAACGGTGCGGGTATGGGAGACAGCGACCGGTACCTGCCAGCAGATTCTGAGCGGGCACAACAACTGGGTTTGGATTGTGGCCTTTAGCCCCGATGGGCGCTCCATCGCCAGTGGCAGCGCCGACCAAACGGTACGCCTCTGGGACATTCAGGCACAGCAGTGTCTGCGGGTATTGCCAGGCCATAGCAACTGGGTATGGTCTGTGGCCTTCAGCCCTGACGGACAGGCTTTGGCCAGTGGCAGTGAAGACCGCACGATGCGGCTGTGGAACGCTGTGAACGGGCAGTGCCTACAAACCCTGCAAGGTAGCAGCAACTGGGTGTGGTCTGTGGCCTTTAGCCCCGATGGGAAAAAGTTGGCCAGTGGTCAGGGCGATCGCCTAGTCCACCTTTGGGATATGCCGACGGGTGAACCGGTAGAAACGCTAGCGGGCGCTCAAAACGCTATTTGGTCTGTGACGTTTAGCCCTGATGGCAATTGGCTAGCCAGCGGCAACGAAGATGGCAACGTTCATCTCTGGCAGGCCACTGAAGACAGGGCTTACCGCAGACTCTCTGGACATAGCAAATCCATTTGGTCTGTCGCCTTCGATGCCAAAGGCGAAACGATTGCGAGCGGTAGCGCCGACCAGAGCATCAAACTCTGGGATGTGCAGACCGGAAAGTGTCGCCATACGCTCACAGAGCATCAGCACTGGGTCTGCTCTGTCGCCTTTCACCCTCAGAAAAATATTTTGGCCAGCGGCTCCTACGACCGCACCCTCAAGCTTTGGGATTTGGCGTCGGGCCAGTGCATCGACACCTGGACAGGCCATACCAGCGGTATTTGGTGCATTGCCTTTTCACCCAGTGGAGACTTTTTGGCCAGCAGCAGCATCGACCAAACCGTTCGCGTTTGGGACGTGGGCAAGGGCACCTGTCAGCAGGTGCTAACCGGGCATGAAAACTGGGTGATGTCTGTTGCCATCAGTCCAGATGGGCAGTGGATTGCCAGCGGTAGCGCTGATCATACTGTGCGCCTGTGGGCGGCTGAGAGTGGTCAGCTCGTACATGTGCTGACGGGCCACACAAACAGCGTTTGGTCTGTTGCCTTTAGCCCCAATGGTAAGTACCTAGCCAGCGGCAGTGATGATAAAACGATTAAACTGTGGGCGTTAGAATCGGGGGACTGCATCTGCACCCTGCAAAACAAAGAGCCCTACGAAGGCATGACTATTACAGGCGTTACAGGCGTCACCGAATCGGAAATCGCCACACTAGAGCAGCTAGGGGCCATAAACCAACGTTGATAAGGAACAAAATGAACGATACACAGCCCTCGCAAGCGTCTGCCGGATTGTCGCCTGACGTAGCAGAGGCCTCTCAACGCGATCGCACTCAAACACATGCTTCAGCTCTTCCCCCCATGCTGCTCGTCATGGTGGTGATCTCCATTGTGTTGTTGATCATCGTGGGCGGGGCGCTGTATTGCTTTCCAGACTATGCACAGTCCCGCTGGGTCTGGCCCTTGAAACCTTTCAACACTCGATTTTTGGGAGCAATATATTTCACCTCGCTAGTTGGCTTAGTAAGCCTAGTGATATCTGGGCGAATGGCGCTGGCAAGGCTAATTATTCCGATGATGGCGGTATTTACGACCATCGTGCTCATGGTGTCGTGCCTACAGCTTCAGCAGTTTGAAGTGGGGCGGCGGGCAACCGATCTGTGGTTTTGGCTGTATTTGGCAGACTGTGTTGGGGCAGCCTTTTACTGTGGCGTTTTGAGCACTTACCGCTTTGCAGACTTGCGCCGACTCCCCACCCCTTGGACTGTGTGTTTGGGCATTCAGGCAGGGATTTTGGGTGCGTACGGGTTGGGATTGTTGTTCTCTCCAGTGGCAACAGGCGGGGCTTGGCTGTGGCCACTAGATGTTTTTCACGCTCAGCTATACAGCTCTATTTTCCTAGCAGGGGCCCTGGGCTCTGCGCTGCTATCTCGGCGGGCTACATCGGTAGAGACAAGAGCACTCGGTGCCATTCAAGTAACGTTTAGCAGCCTGGTGTTATTGGGAATTTGGCTGGTGGATAAAGAAGTGCAGAGACTTGACTGGGGGCTCTTTGTGAACTGGGCTTGGATCGGCGCGATCGCACTCCTGGGGCTGATAGGACTCGGGCTTATAAAACAGTCTGCGAAAGCGTAGCGTATACCCTTAAACCATCACAATCCCCTCCTTCGCTGCCCACTGCCGTACCTCTACGCGGCTAATAGCAGCTGCCATCAAATCAGGAAATTGGTCGGGGGTGCAGGCGAAGGCGGGCACACCAAGCGCAGAAAAGGCAGCGGCATGGTTCGCATCGAACGCAGGGGCACCCTCGTCGTTGAGTGCGAGCAGGGTAATGACTTGGACGCCTGAAGCAACCAAGTTGGCCAAGCGCTTGTGTAGCACTTGGGGATTGCCGCCTTCGTACAGATCGCTAATCAGCACGAGAATCGTGTCTTGGGGCTGGCGGATGGTGCCTTGGCAGTAGGCGATCGCCCGACCAATATCAGTCCCACCCCCCAGCTGCGTCCCAAACAAAACCTCCACAGGGTCGGCCAGCTTTTCGGTGAGGTCTGCAACGGCAGTATCGAATACAATCAGCTGCGTTTTCACAGCGGGCAGAGAGGTCATCACAGCAGCAAAAATGCTGGCATACACCACAGAAGTAGCCATCGAGCCGCTTTGGTCAACGCATAGAACAATCTCTTTGACCGCTGATCTTTTGCGTCCGTAGCCTATGCGACGCTCGGGGATGATGGTGCGATAGTCGGGCTGGTAGTGACGCAGATTGGCGCGGATGGTCCGTGGCCAGTCGATTTCGTTGTGTCGGGGGCGGCGGTTTCGTTGGGCACGGTTGAGGCTACCGGTGATGGCTTGCTGTAGGGGCGATCGCAATTTTTTTAGCAGCTCGTCTACTACTTTGCGCACCACCAGCCGGGCAGTGGCCTTAGTCGTTTCTGGAATCACACCATTGAGCGCCATCAGGTTAGCGACCAAATGCACATCCGGCTGAACCGCCTCCAGCATTTCTGGCTCCAGCAGCATCTGATGCAGATTTAGCCGCTCTAGCGCGTCTTTCTGCATGATTTGCACCACAGAGCTGGGAAAGTATCGACGAATATCACCGAGCCAGCGAGACACGTTGGGCGCAGAGCTTTCCAATCCGCCGCGCCGCTTTTTCCCTCCTTCGTACAGCGCAGAGAGGGCGCTATCCATCTCTAGATCACCGCTTCCCAAGCTGATCGATTCGCGCTCTCCCCCAGACTGATTGGCATTCTCTGCCCCGCCTTCTGTTTCTACGGCGCCCTCGGTAATGCCATCGGCTTCACCGCCACCCAGCACAAGCCGCCATCTTCTCAACCGTTCAACGCTGATAGGTTGTTCCATTAGCCTGCCTCCGACGCAGATAGACCCAAGAATTGCGCGGCAACCTGTAGGCTGGCATTCGCCCGCGCCGTGTCGAAGGAATGATCCGATTGGGCTGCCGCTCGCTGGGACATCTCGCGCCCTAGCCTCACACCTTCTCCCATCTGCCGTCGCTCCGATGCCGAAAACCGAGAGAACGTTCGCCGTAGCAGCGGCAACAGCACCGTAAATGCCTCGTCTGAAAGGTCACAGACCCACTCATCTAGCACTTTCCATATCGTGGCATCGTGCAACAACAACAATCCACTGCCGCGTAAAAACCCCTCTACCCAAGCAGCAGCTTGGGTCGGCTGAGTAGCCAAAGATAGGGCAAGCCCGAGGCGTCTCGCAGTCTCTTCAGGCGGTAGGCGACCGTCGTCAAACAGCAGGCGGCAGCTATATCCAGCGATGAGGCTGTGCCGCTGCCCCTGATCGCAAAGCTGCTGCAGCACATCACGCCAAGCTTGGGTGTGTTCGGGCTGTCGCAACAAATTGATGGCACTGTGTGTGCGTGCGATCGCACCCAACATCTTCTCAGCCGCCTCATCATCCAGCGAAGCGCAGGCCATGGGCAACCCAATACACAGCCGGGGCACCAAGCCATCGATCACTTGCCGCACCAAGTCGCCATCGGTTTGCCGCACGTCTCGGTAGCGCAAAATATTCACTAAAGGCGGCAGCGCATCCATGAGCTGCACAACACGGCTAGAGAGGGCCGCAACGGCCTGCAGTCGCTGCATTAGAGGGACGATGGCGGCAGAGAGATCTGCCAGCAGCACCCGGTCGAGCAGATGGGTGAGTCCGTCTAGCTGCGTGGCTGCTTCGGCACCGTGGCGGACCTTTGCAACGGCAGCATCGACCACCGTATTGCCCCATCTACCCGCTTCGATCACGGCCAGACTCAGCTCCGGTGTCCAGCTCAGCTTCCAGGCTTCTTTGAAGGTGCCTTTGCCGGTCGAGGGTTGGGGAATGCCCCAGTCAATAGCTAGCAGGCGGAGCCGATGTAGGAGGTGCGATCGCGCCAAATCGGTTGGCTTTCGCAAGTCTAGGGTTAGCAGCTTATCGCTGGCTTCAGGCTTCAGGCGCAGACGCTTCTGCAGCTGCTGTAGGTCTGCCTGAAGAGGCATCAGTGGCGTATTTGCGGAGACCTGACCAATGCGATCGCCCACTATCAACTGACGGTGAATCAGCTTCAGCGGCGTCTCCTCCCCAAAGCAAAGCACCGTTTGCGTGGCTTCATTGAGTTCGCGCAGGCTCGGCATTGCCGCATCTCGCATGGCGGCCAAAGTCTCCGCTAGCCTCACCGCCTCAATCACGCTAGCTGCAGACGTGTCCAAATCTTCCTTTCTCAGCAGCCGGGCCACTTTAGTCAGCCAAGACATCGCGGTCTGAGACGCGTCTCTCTGCGATTGGCTAGCTTGCCAGAGGTGATGGTACCAGCCCGGCGAGGTAATGCCCGCCCCATAGCCTCCCTGAGTCGACAGTCGGTCGTAAGTCCAAGGAATCCAGGTTGCTTTTACCTTCAGCTTTGGCAAACCTTTGAGCAGGGCACTGTCGGCCTTCTGCGCAGGCAGCGGCTCGCTCAGCGCAGGGCTGTGCCAAGCACCGCAGACAACGGCAATCCGCTGAAAATTCTCTCTTTTGGCTTTGCGAATGCACTGGCGCATGTAGGCTTCTCGCTGAGCCTCTCGGCGCTGTTTAGGAGAGAGAATTTCTGTCGACGATGAAGAGTCCTGTGAGTTTGCTCGGACCTGCACATCCTGACGTAGCTCGCTCATCGCTTCTAAAATAGCCTCAAATAGAGCCGTATCGTCCTGTCGGTGTTCGACAAGATGCTCCCACCAGCGCTCACTGTCAGGATATCCAGCAGCATGGGCCAGGTAAGAGAGCGGATCTCGCAGCATCTGTTCAGATGCTGACAGGAGTTCTGTGGTGGTCTCTCCAACCGCAGCAGCTTCAAACTGTTGCGAAGTAGCTGCCTGAGCGACGCGTTCTGCCATCTGATGGCTTTGCGGCAGGTCAATAAAGCGGACAGGAATATTGTTGTTAATCGCGTACTGACAGGCTTGCCACTCCGGCGAAAAGACGGCAAAGGGATAGTAAACGGCTTGCTGCAGATGTTCAGGAGAATACAACAGTAGGGCGACGGGTGGCCGCATGTCTGCTTCAGCCAGTAGAGATAAGCTTTCTGTTGCTTCGGGTGGGCCTTCGACTAAGACGATATCGGGAGAGAGTGATTGCAGCGATCGCACTAAGCTGCGAGCCGACCCCGGCCCATGGTGACGAATGCCAAATACTGTCGTCCGTTGACCAGTTTTCAGCTTATCCGCTGAGCCAGTCATCAGGCCAGCTCCCGACAGGCACGATAGATGTCATCCCACCCTTCTCTCTCTTTTACTACCGTCTCCAAGTAGGCCTTCCACGCCACAGCATCTTGCACCGGGTCTTTCACCACAGCGCCCTGCATGCCTGCCGCCAAGTCTTCTGCATTTAGCTGGCCATCGCCAAAGTGCGCAGCCAGCGCCATTCCACTATTTACAACAGAAATCGCTTCCGCCGGGCTCAGCGTACCGCTAGGAGACTTTACCTTTGTCTTTCCATCTTCTGTGACGCCTCTGCGCAGCTCACGAAAGATAGTCACTACGCGGCGAATCTCCTCTAGGGCAGGCGGCTCAGCAGGCATCTCCAGCGCCCGCCCCAAACTCTCTACCCGCTGCTGCACAATTTTCACTTCTTCCTCAGCATCACGAGGCACCGGCAACACCACCGTATTGAATCGTCGCTTGAGCGCACTCGACAGTTCATTCACCCCCTTATCGCGGTTGTTGGCAGTCGCGATAAGGTTGAAGCCCTTTTTGGCCTGGACCGCTTCGCCGAGTTCGGCAATGGGCAACAGTTTTTCTGAGAGGACCGTAATTAGCGTATCTTGCACGTCTGCAGGCATTCGGGTCAGCTCTTCGACGCGAGCCATTTTCCCTGTTGTCATGGCTTTCATGAGCGGACTTTCCACCAGGGCAGACGAGGTGGGACCTTTGGCCAACAGCTCGGCATAGTTCCATCCGTAGCGGATAGCTTCTTCACTGGTGCCCGCGGTCCCCTGAATCAGCAAAGTAGAGTCTCCTGAGACGGCGGCAGCGAGGTGCTCTGATACCCAGGATTTGCCGGTGCCGGGTACGCCGTATAGCAGCAGCGCTCGGTCGGTTGCCAAGGTTGCGATCGCAATTTCTATCAGTCGCCGATTGCCCACGTACTTCGGCGAAATCACCACTCCATTTTCTAACTCACCGCCCATTAGATAGGTCAACACAGCCCAGGGAGACAGGTGCCAGTTTGGCGGTCGCTGGCGCGTGTCGGCATCCCGCAGCGCGCTGAGTTCATGGGCAAAAGCCTGCTCCGCATGCTGACGCAAAACCGTCGGCAACGCATCTGTTTGGGAAGAAGATGCTTGCTCACGCTTAGCTTTTGAAGAAGAGGACTTCGCGGACATAGGGATAAAGCTGTTGAAAAGAGAAAAATCTTGAAAGGATGAAAGTTAAATCTCGAAAATCACACATTCACACCACACTCACAAAACGTCCATAGCTATCCGCTCTCCGCAAAGGCCTGATAAATTTGCCAACGCAAAGTCAACACTCCCAAAAACTCGTCTAAAAACCGCTGCCAGCTTGCCGTTGGCTTTTGCGGCAGCATTCTAACTTGCTGTGCCGCTTCTGGTGCCAGCCCTGGATGTAGCGCCATAGCCAAACTCACTGGCGGGCGAAACAGTTCGCCATACCTAGGCTTATTTTCTAACAGAGCTAAAAGCTGAGCAAGCACGATCCGACTAAAACCAAAGTCCCATTGCTGATTGCTTTCAGCCACTAGCCGAAGCCAGTGGGCAGTGTTGTGATCGTCGTTGGGTGAGGGTCGTTGCGATCGCAAATACTGCACTCTCTCTGGCGAAGGCAACAGCGACAGCAGCGTCTTTAGAACAGGTTCTTCCAATTCGTAAGCCCCAAACTGATGTAGCAGTGCCTGCGCCCACACAGCCGCCTGCTCAGACCGTCTTTGATAGGTCACGGCCATCGCCCAGCCACCTAGCAACACCGCACGCCACTCATGGTCAGCGATCGCTTCGACAATGCTGTGCGGCTCTACTGGCTGAGTACCCGACTGAGCACCCTGCCCCTCACCAAGCTGCCAGCACTCTAGCGGCGTTTTTGCCAGCATTTGCTGGAGCCAGCTAGCCCGCTCACCAAGACCGTTCAGCGGCTGCTGACTAATGCCATCTCTGGTCCAAGCACGATCAAAGGTTTCCGGCAGGCTGACGTGAATGCCCAAAGACTTACCCGTTTTAGCGTCATTGACCGCTAGCGTGACAGATTGGCGCACCCGTTTGGCCATCCGCTGGCACAGCTGAGATGTCGGCAGCTGCGCTAGCAAATCGGCAGACTGGTGACGGACGCCTTTCGCTCGGTCGTCCAGTGCCGCTTCTAAGAAAGGCTCATCGGCCAAGGAGAGGCGAACGGTTAGTATTTGCAGCAGGGCTGTGCGATCGCGCCATGCCGCCGAAGCCCAAGTCTCTGCAATCGCCTCCCTCGCCCCTTCCGGATCGACATGTCTCCATTGCTGAATTGCCTGCAAACGCTCCGCGCGTCCGCCCCCGTACCAGCGCGATCGCAACATCGACAGATCAACCGGCTGCTCAGCCGCTGCACCCTCCCCTCGCAGCACACTCGCATAGTGCCAGCTTGGGTTTTGCCGGGCAAGCCAACGTCCCCGCTGGCCTAGCACCGCATCCATCGCAAACGCCAACTCGTTGTGCTTTTCGCCGAATGTCAGCAGCTTTGGCAAACTGCTCGGCGAGACTCGCTGACCAGCCTCTGCCATCAGTAGCAACAACTCCACTACCACCTGCGGATACTCATCGAGGGCAGTGTCGAGGTAGCGGGCAATGCGCGGACTGCAGCAGGGCAGCTGGTCGGGCGCACAGGGCTGAGGTGCTTCCCAGCGACTGTCTGAGGTCTGAGAAATATGGTCAGAGAACTGGTCGGGACGCTGGCCCACCTGTTGATATAGCGCCACTGTCCCCGCTGCAGAGAGAATCGCTGAGGCAGGGTCGGTCCAATCCAGCTGGCGCACGAGATCGGATAGCGCGTCCGAGGTCTGCGGGAGGGAAGGCGTTTGCCGGTCGCACCCCACAAGCGCCGCGCTGATAAAACCCTGCCACCACTCCATAGGTCAACGCATCCTCCGACCGTTGCTCGCCGCAGAATTGCCCAACGTAGAAGATCGAAGAGGCGTCTGTAGCGCCAAAAATTTTTTCTCACTCCACACGCTCAGCGGCTGCAGGCTTGTGCCATTCCATTCTCCAAAAATACTCAAGGAGCGCCCGCCGCTCAACGACAGCAGTTCCCAGCCCTGAGCAAACGTCCGCGATAGTGGCAAGCGATCGCCCGCCGCATCTTGCACCCACCACTGCGCTGATTCGTAGCGGAAGAAGATGCTGCTCAAGGCAAGCGGGTAGCGCATTTGCCAAGGATTGGCTGTTAGAGAGCTGGCGTACTGTGCGATAGCATCCTCAATACGCACATGACCTATCCCAGTTCTATGCTGAACTTCCGCAGCCTGCCGAGACGCCACAAAGGCCCGCTGCACCCCCGTCCCCGGATAGAAAATTAGCTTGCCTCGCACGCAGGCACCGGGAACCAAGCTGCTATCTAGAGACTGCCGCCGACCGTGGGCAAAGCTCAGCACGAGCGCCATCCGCTGATGCTGCATGCCCCATAGCCACACCCGCTGAGTTTTCAGCGCATCTTCTGCTGTGACTATCTTGCCGAGCACCTGCCAGGTATCTACCTGAGAGGCGACCTGCGAACCAGGCACATCTGCAAGCTGCTGTAGCGTTTCTTTGGTTTGAGTGAAGCCGACTTGCGTGCGGACCTCTGCCTGCAGCAGTGGCGATAAGGTCTCTATTCGCCGATAGGCTTGCACCAATAAATATAGCTGGCCTAGCGCCTTTAACATACACTCTGGCCAGCCGCGCCCGGAGTGGGGGATGCCTGCTAGCGCCCTCACCCGCGAGGCGAGGCCAGGTGCCTGGGCATCGACCAGCCGAGCCGCTGCGCTATCCCAAAACTGGTAAGGCCGAGCGGGCAACTCCGCGAGGCCAGCGCGAATGATGTCTTGCAGCCACTGTTCTAGGTCGGTAATTCCTGCTTCAACATTGTGCGATCGCTTCTGCAAACGCTGCAGCCTTTTCTGTGTCTGCGCTGCTACCGCCGCCGGATCGTCAGCCAACTGATTTTTGCCATCTTGTGTTTGCATAGCGGCCTGCGCTCTGCCCTCTAGCCACTTCGCGCCCCATGCCGGTAGCTTACCGCAATCAAACGGCGACTGCTCTGTTGTCGGCTGCTCGGTCAGCAGCAAAAACAACCCTATTGCATGCTTGCAGGGAAGCTGACCACTCAAACAGCTACAGCAAAAAGCAGGACCGCGCAGATCGATAATTGTACGGTAGGGTTTCTTTTGGTAGGTCTGACATTCACCCCATACGGTCTGGCCTTGCGATCCGAGCACGGGCCACTGTGATGTGTGGGCAAGGGCCTTACCACGCTTGAGAGCGATCGCATTCGTAGAAAGCGCCAATATTTGCTCAGCAGTCCACTGCAGCGCCATCGCCCCTCCCTCTGATGCAATCATTCATGAGGCAACCGGTGCAGCAAGTCATCGCACACACTCAAAATAGTACAAAAAAACTACTTTAAGTATGTACCCTGAAGCCTTAAAGCACAAGATCAACGTACAAGAGGCGCTAGGCAATCAGTCATCTACTGAGCCGTCATCCCGCCATCTGCTGTCACCACCGAACCCGTCATCAAAGACGACTCATCCGACGCCAAAAACAACACTAAGTTGGCAATTTCCCGAGGCTCACCCGGGCGCCCAATAGGCTGGACAATATCAAGAGATTCGTACACCTTATCCAAACCGCCTATCATCTCAGCATGGGCGTAGTTAATGGGCGTATCTACCCAGCCTGGGCAAATGCAGTTACACCGAATATTTTGCTTAGCGTAGTCCAGCGCAATCCCTCGAGTCAGCATCACAATCGCCCCCTTTGAAGCAGAATAGACCGTCAAATACGGCTCAGAGACCAGTCCATTCACGCTCGAAAGATTGACAATCGCCCCTTTCCCCTGTTTCAGCATGTGAGGAATCGCCGCCCGGCTGGCGTACATTGTTCCTTTCACATTCACGTTTAGCGTGCGGTCTATTAGCTCATCCGTCGCTTCGTGAAACAGACAGGGCAGGTTCACCCCCGCATTATTCACCAAAACATCGATTCGACCATAGCGCTCCACACAGCCCTGAACAAATTCGCTTGCTTTTGCCGGGTCGCTAATATCTGCCGTAAAGGCATCTGCAACCCCACCATTCGCCTGTATGCCTTTAACAGTAGATGACACCGACTCCGCATCAATGTCTACGCACAGCACTTTTGCGCCTTCTTCTGCCAGTCTTTCTGCACTGGCTTTTCCAATGCCGGACCCTGCGCCGGTCACCACACAGGCCTTGTCCTGTAACCGTCCTGCCATATCATCATCCTTCAGCGAATAAACCATTTCAAACGATATAAATTATGCCACTATTCTATTCAGATCAAAATTCCAGAATGTACTGTTGAAAATAGATTACAGCGTAGTTAAGTGATACTTTTATCTATGTAATTGTACGGACAGTATTTGAATTTTAATCACTATGCGTAGAAGAAAAATTCTCCAGTCCTCTGCTCTACTGGCCCTCAGCACAGCTGCAACAGTTTTCCTTGGTAGTTGTAATAGTCCAACAGCTTCCGAGCTCACGGATACTGCAAACGGAGAAAGCGCTGTCGAGAGCGGCGAAACCGTCCTGCTCCGGGTTGCCCTCGTTCCCTGGCTTGGTTGGGGAGAGACTAAAATTGCTGAATCTCAAGGTTTCTTCGAAGAAGAAGGCATTGAGGTAGAACAAATCGTTTTTCAATCAGTCACCGAAGTAAATACGGCCTTTTTGTCAGGACAGGTTGATATGGCATGGTTGGTAGCCTCCGACCTAGTTGTCCTCTCAGATACTACGCCCGGACTTAAGTTCATTTACGCTTCAGACTACTCCGGCGAAGTCGATGCGGTCGTCGGCCGAAATGTCGCGAGTCCAGCAGATCTTGCAGGCAAGACCATCGCCCGAGAAGAAGTGCCCTACGAAATTGTTTTTGTTGAAAAATTTTTAGAGTCTGCGGGTCTTACGAAAGACGATGTCAATGTCGTGCCGCTGACAGCTGCCGACGGTTCAGTTGCCCTAGTTGCAGAAAACCTAGATGCCGTCGCCACCTATGAACCCTTCGTAAGCAATGCGGTCAACGCCAGCGAAGAAAACACTATTCTCTTTACAGCAGCGGGTACCAACATTATTGTCAACGGCCTAGCGGGTCAGGAAGATCTGCTCACGGAGCGCCGGGAAGATGTCTTGGCCTACCTACGTGCCCTCGAGAAAGCCAATCAGTTCCGCGAAAACAATCCTGAAGAAGCCAACAACATTATCTCAGAATGGATTGAGGTCACCCCCGAAGAAGTCGCCGACCTCATGGGGAAAATCACCATGCTAGACATCGCAGACAATAAAGCGATCGCCTTCTCTGAAGAAAACGAACTGAACGCGGCCAACAGCATTAGCAATGCTGGACCCATTCTCGTAGAAGCCGGTGCCGCCAAAGCCGCCCCTCCCGGCGAAGAACTCGTCGATGGCTCTTTTGTAAACGAACTGTAGGGCACGCAGCTTAGTAGGGCAAGCAGCTCAACCGTAGATCAACGAGCACCACGCGTTCATCAGATTCTAACGTTCCTTAAAAGGCGCTGAAATAGCGCCGAAGATAGCACTGGCATGTCATGATTGCAGGGCTTTTAGTTAGCAACTGCAATCACTGACCCATGCAATCTATTGACTGGCTCATTGTCATTGGCTATCTCCTGCTCGTGCTGATACTGGGCGTTTATCTCTCCCGTCGGTCTTTTCTAAATCTGATTGATTTCTTTGCCTCTGGGCGATCGCTCCCTTGGTGGCTCGCAGGCACCAGCATGGCCGCCACCACGTTTTCCGTCGATACGCCGCTGTATATCGCTGGCCTCGTCGGCAGCCGGGGCATCGCTGGCAACTGGGAATGGTGGAGCTTTGGCTTTGCCCATGTCGCCCTCATCTACCTTTTTGCGCGGCTGTGGCGACGCTCAGAAATTGTCACCGATGCAGAATTTTGCGAGCTGAGGTACGGCGGCAGCGCGGCAGCGGCCCTGCGCGGCGTCAAAGCTTTCCTCTTTGCTGTGCCCATCAATGCCCTGGGGATTGGCTACGCCATGTTGGCTATGGCGAAGGTGCTGGAGGTGCTGTCTTTCTGGCAGCTGTTTGGGCTCGATCCGGCAACGGACAATCTCAGGCTGTGGAGCGTTATGGTCTTGAGCGCGCTGGTGATTGTGTATGCAGGGTTCTCTAGCCTGTGGAATGTAGTTGCGACTGATTTGTTTCAGTTTGTGCTGGCTGTGTTGGGGTCTTGGATAGTTGCGATCGCATCAGTCAATGCAGTCGGTGGCATGCGTCCTCTGGTGGAATACTTCTCCCTCGGCAACTCAGACGTTCTCAGTATGCTGTCTGTAAGCTGGCAGGGTGGGTTAAGCTGGCAAGCGATCGCCAGCATTCCTTCCAGCACCTTTTTGGCCTATGGCTTTTTGCAGTGGTGGGCCTATCGCCGTAGCGATGGTGGCGGTGAATTTATCCAGCGCCTCGCCGCCACCCAGACAGAAACCGACGCCGAGAAAGCCGCTTGGCTCTTCAACGCGCTTCACTACGGCGTCCGTACCTGGCCATGGATTATCTCAGCTCTGGCCGCACTTGTCATCTACCCAGACCTACCCGACCGGGAGCTGGGCTATCCGCTCCTCATGGTGAACTACCTTCCTCCTGTCATCCTCGGGCTGGTCGTCACGTCGCTGCTCGCCGCGTTTCTGAGCACAGCCTCCACCCTGGTCAACTGGGGCTCATCTTATTTAACTAACGATCTGTACGGTCGATTTTTGAGCACCCAGGCGGGCACGGGTGAACTCCTATTTGCCGGTCGCCTCAGCTCTCTCCTCATCACCGTCACAGGTGCAACAGCTGCCTTCATCAGCGACGATATTGGCACCCTCTTTCGGCTGGTTATCGCCATCGGGACAGGTCCTGGACTCGTCCTGATTTTGCGCTGGTTTTGGTGGCGCATCAACGCCGCAGCAGAGCTAGCAGCCGTAGTTAGCGGCTTTTTGATTGGCTTCATCGTCAGCACTGCTCCAGGGTCAGCGATACTCACCTTCGGGCAAAAGCTGCTGCTCATTACCGCCCTAACCACCCTGATCTGGGTGACCATCATGCTGCTGACCCCACCAGAGAGCCCAGCCACCCTAGACCGCTTCTACGCCAAAGCACGTCCTGGTGGTCCGGGCTGGCGCAGCCCGCAGCGCAGAACCGGCCTCCCACCCCAACAAAACCTAGCACTCGACCTGCAAAAGACCCTAGCCGCCGGACTGTTATTGTTTGGCTCCATGTTCACCGTCGGCGGCTTCCTTCTGTTTCAATCTTTCACCGGATGGCTGGCATTACTGATGGCCGTCAGTGGCGGCACGTGGCTCAAACAGCTAAACCGGCAGCCCACCTTTCCCGCACCGCGCCCAGGCATAGAAGATGGCTAAAACAGAGCTGTCTGACACAGATCCTGCAAATCCCAAGATGCAATAACAGCCAATGAGTCAGCTAAAGCCGACACTAAATCCATGAAGCGAGACTCTATTTTCTATCAGCTCTTCAGACAGTCGCCTTCACTTCTATTTGAGCTTATCCCCAGCCCACCTGACAATGCGGCAGCCTATTGCTTCGACTCAGTCTCCGTCAAAGAACCTCGCTATGAAATTGACGGCGTCTTCGTACCCCCTGAAGACGGTACGGGCACTATCTTCTTTTGTGAAGTGCAGATGCAGCGAGACGAACTGCTCTGCGAAAGGCTGTTTTCGGAAGCCTTTCTCTACTTCTATCAAAAACGGGCTCTGTTTGATGACTGGCAGGTCGTCTTCATCTATCCCTCTCGCAGCATAGAACAGCGCAATCTACATCCCTATCGAGGGTTATTGGCCTTGTCGCAAGTTCATCGCGTGTATCTTAATGAACTGGGCGATATCGCAGAGCTTCCTATCTGGGTTAGTCTAATGGTGCTGACCATCGTCAGCCCAGACCAAGCACCTACCGCTGCTCGCGAGCTACTCACCAGAGCGAAGCAAGAAGAAAACGAAGCCCAGACGAGTCGTGCCATCATAGATATGGTGGTCACCATTATTTCCTACAAGTTTGAACAGCTCAGCCGAAAGGACGTGGAAACTATGCTAGGCATTACCCTTAAAAAAACCAGGCTCTACCAAGAAATAAAGGAAGAAGGCTGGGAAGAAGGCCGAGAAGAAGGCCGAGAGGAAACCGCTCAAGGCGTGCTTAGTCTACTCATTAAACGCTTCAATTCCATACCCGAAGACGTTCAAGCTACCGTCGCTGAGCTGCCTTTTTCACGCTTGAATGCGCTGATGGTCTCAGCGTTAGATTTTTCTTCAGTTGCAGACTTACGCAACTGGCTACAGACCCACGCTGAAAACACTGATGCACCTATCAACCACGATAACCCCAATCACGATGAACTCAGCTAAGGTCTCTCATTGAGCATGAGAGCGAGACCTAGCTATCTGATATTTTCAGCAAAAAACGTGATTGACGTCAGGTGGCTAAGGGACTTGCAAGGCAGGTACCACCACGCGAATAGACAGGGTGCCTTGGGCAAAGCCTCCATTGTCATCTGTAATGACAAACTGAAAACTATTTGTAAACGTTCCAAACTGCTCGGCTTCTGGTCCTTGCCAAGGGAGATACGTCACCGTTCCATCTCCATTGTCGATGAGGTCGCCGCCAACAGGCGTATTGGCTACCTCGGCAACCCGTAGCACATCGTTGGGATTGGGGTCACGGGCATTTTCTAGCAAGTTCACCGTGAGAGAGTCACCCAGTTCGATAGTGAACGCGTAGTCAGAGACAGAAGGTGGCTGTTGTTCATTTATTGACGGATCTACTGTAGGGGCGGGCTCTAGTTCTGTCTCTGTTTCTTCAGCGGGTGCGGGCTGAGCGGTTGGGTCGGGCTCGTTCTGTGGGTCAGGCAAATTATCGGGTTCTATTGGCGGCACCAAAGTTGGCGCTGGGATTGGCTCAGGAGCAACAGATGGATCATTGTTTTCAATGGTGATGACAACGGTTGCGCTAGCGGATTGGCCCGATGCATCCTGGGCTGTGTAGGTGAAGCGATCGCGCACTCCATCCCCACCCCCATGAGCATACACAATGCGCCCACCCTCAAGTCTCGTTTCGCCAGCTGCCGGTTGCCCGGCTTCTGCTACCAGCAGCGCACTCCCATCAGAAGAAACATCATTGGCCAATACATCCACAATGACTGAACCCCCAGATCTCACTGAGACCTGGTCATTGTTTACCTGCAGCACAGAGGGCGGCACATCTACCCTACTCACCGGTTCAGATGCCTCCCGCGATATACCCACCCCCGAAAGAAACACCAAGCTGCCTTCACTATTCGAGGCATTGATCTTCAGCTTGGCTGTGCGATCGCCCGCTGCAGTCGGCTCAAACAGTACCCCTGCCTGACAGCGCTTACCAGGCGGGAGTGCCGCCGCAGTGCAGGTTTGTTCTATCAGGGTAAAGTCTTCGGTTTGCCCATCGACAATCTCAAACGATTCAATCTCAAGCGGCTGATTGCTCTCGTTTTTAATCTGTAAAGACTTTTGCACACGTTCTTCGAGCAGAACTTCACCAAATGCTAGCTCTGTTGGTATGAAACTGAGAGAAAAAGTGGATTCTTCCAAGAGGTCATTTGCACCTGCTCCCTCCACCTGCTCGCGTAGGCCAACCGGTAATAGCGGACGCTCGGACACAACCGACCGATACCAAAACACGCCGCCGATGACCCCACCCAAGAGCAAACCCGCCAGTAAAATCGGTGAACGCCAGAAGCGAGAAAATCCAGCTCCTAGCTGAATCATCAGCCGCTCAAACAGGCCGGTGGATGAAGGTTCCATTGGCACCATCGGATTGACCTCGGCTACCATCAGCGATGGCATGATGAGACCTAGATTGTGCCTGGTCGCCGCCGCACCTGACGTGTCGCCAAGCTGTTCACGTAGCCACAGCGATCGCGTGAGCCAAGTATCTGCTTGATTCAGCTGTCCTAAAGCGAGCGATCGCGTCCCCAGCTGATGTAGTGCCCAGGCCTCTGCAGTGCCATTTCCCGATTGTTCAGCCGCCCTCAGTCCCTGCTGCAAAACCTGCTGCCACTGGTCCCAGTGGCGACCCATCGACAAGGGGCGATCCAGCTGCTGCACCAGCGCCAGACTCAAGCGCCACTGCTCCGTGTGCTGAGTCCAGCTCAACAGATGCAGCAGCGCGTCTACACTTTCTGACTGGGCTGACGAGCTAACCGGTTCTAAGCTGTAGGCTGCACCATGAGAGGTGAAGTAATCTGCAGCGCGCACTAGCCAAGGCTGCGGGTCTAGCAATCGCGTCACTAAAAAAATCAGATCAGCACTGAGCCGATAGCCCTGCCCTGTCGTTTCAACCAAGTGCAAATTTACCAGTTCATCCAAGGCAGTCGCCGCTGACGGCAGCTGGGTAATCGCTTTTGCCTGACTGCCACTGAGCGCTGCGCCCGCCATCGCACCCATGAGCGCCAGCGCCGCCTTCTGTGGCGCGGTGAGCTTCCGTAAAACAGATTGAAACAACACCTGTTCAGACAGTGGCTCACCCGCTTCCTCCTGTGCCGAATGTGCCAGCGAAAAGAGCGCCTGCTGCCTGCCGACAAACTGCGTCTGTGATTCGGCTTCGGGCGTATCGACTAGCGCCATGACTTTGGCCTGGGCAGCGACCCGTCGCAGCTTTAGTGGATTTCCCAGGCAGGCTCGCCATATGAGCTGAGCAACCTGCTGCTCTTCGGAAGAAAGGGCGCGGCCAAGCTCCATCTGCATCAGCGAGACCGACTCTGGCAAAGGCAATCCTTCCAGAGCGATCGCAGCCCCCTCCTGCCAGTAAATTCGTTCTTCAGACACCATGACAAAAGCCGACTGCGGCAACACAGCCAGCAGCTGCTCCATTTCTTTAATCTTCAGGGTTAGCCCATTGAGCATCACGAGCACCTGCTTCTCTCTCAGCGCCTGTTGAACATAGCCATAGCTAGGCTTGAAGGGGAGCTGCGCGTCGTAAAACACATCGTATAGTGACTGCAGCACATCCCCGGCGAGCTGTTGATGCACCGGAAGATATATCACGCCATCAGCAAAGCGGGCTGTAAACGTCTCATCGTGCGATAGATAGCGCAGTAGCGCAGTTTTACCAAAGCCCTCCTCGGCAAAAATTTCAACAGGGAGTGACTGCTCCAGCGCCGATTTCACCGCTGGCAAAACCGTCTGCCGATCTAAAAATCGGGCAATGGGCTTGGGTTTGAGCGCAATAGGCGTCGGCCTGGGGCGCACAGAAGGGGGCGCAGCGACATTGAGGATGCCACCTTTGGCAACGTTGTAGGTGTAGCTATAGGCCTGGTTGTTATCACCGATGATCATCTGGCCGCTAAAATTGCCACCGACCTTCACGCTCACGCCGTCTGCTGGCGTCGCACGAGCGAGCAAAAGATCTTCTTGCCAGAGCGGAAACTGCTTGCCCGGTAGGCGACCACTAACCTTGACAAGCTTCACCCAGCCAAGTTTTAGCTCGTCTTTTAGCTGAGTCAGCATCCGCTGAACAACAGGCAATAGCGTTGAGGGCGATAATTTCACCTCGGCGGCTTGGTTATCTCGAGCAATACCTCGATGATTAGCGCCTTCTTCGGTGGAGATCGACACGATGGCTTCTAGTGCGATGTACAGCAGACTATCTTGCCTGCGCATACCCACTTTTGCGATCGCTTGATAGTGACGAAGCACATCATTGAGCGCAGCAGAAATTCTCTTTGCGTAGGTTACGGCATCCTCACCCATCATGGCGCTGGCTCTCCTGGCTCATACATCCCATTCACCACCACCCGTTCGACAGCATCGCCCGTCGGGCATACAGGCACTCTTTCAAAAGTAGGCGAAATTAGATTTTTTCTCAGTACTCGCCTGAGTAATTTTTAACTCAGTATGACAAAAGGCAGCGACGAGCATCACCCACAAGTTTTGAAAGGTAGGTGCCTAGAGGGCGAGCGATTGATATCACCCTTGCCTGCAAGGCTACGGACAACCGTGCGTAAAATTTCTGAGCTGTCCCGATAGGTATAGGCGACCTGCGAGACCTACTGCTTTCTTTTCATTTCACGGTTTGACTGTAGCGAAGTGTCCTCATGCATTCAGACAAATTTGTAGGTCGAGTTGCCTCTCACCCCCGAAATGCCAAGGAGTTATTAGTGATGTCTACCGCCGTTTTCTATGTTTCTGCCACGCTTTCTCTCGGCTCTCACAGTGACGAGGTTGAGGCACTCCAGCGCTCTATCCATCTGCAGTTTCATCCCCATGTCGCGCTGCGGGTAGATGGCTACTTTGGCCCCAAAACGCTCGCGGCAGTGAAGTACGTTCAGTGCGTGGGGGGCTTGCCCGTCGATGGAGTGGTGGGCGATCGCACTCGCGCTTTTATTAACCGAGGGGCCTACAGCCTGCAGCGCCTTTCTCTTGGTAATGCGGGCACTGCGGTAGAAGCTGTGCAGCAAACCCTAACTGCAGCCATTCCGCTAAATCTCGTACAAGACGGCGTATACGGCCACCTCACAGCAACAGCCGTACAGCTTTTTCAAGAGCAGCACTGCCTAATCGCAGATGGCATCGTCGGCCCTGAGACCTGGAATCAAATCGTCACGTTGCGGATGGAAGGCTCCATCTGCCGCCTATTTGCCGATGTTCCAAAACTTTAAGATCATGACGCAATCAAATGATCACAGCTGAGGCGATTGCCTGGCGGCTATCCACTCAGGCATTCCCTTCCGCTTGAGAATCGCCCGGTCAGACTTTGGCGCGACCCAGCCGTAGATGGGCTTTTCGCTGTAGCCAGGCTTCGCCGCTCCGAAGGCCCACTGCATAGAAGCGTAGGTAGCCGGATCTTGCCCGTCTAGCGAAACGGCGTCGTTAATTTTGCAGGCGAGCTGCCAGGCGGCTTTTGGGTCAGGGGTAAATCGCAGCAGCTGTTTTGACCAATACATTCGTAAGTTGTTGTGCAGCCAGCCAGTGGCTAGCCATTCTCTCTGCGCAGCGTTCCAAGTGGCATCTGGGGTGTTACCGCTGAATATTTCTTCGATGGTGCAGATCTCAGGTCGTGGGTCGTTCGCATGGGCCTGCAAGGTCTCTTGCGCTCGCTTTGGCAATGCTTCGAATTGGTGAATATTGGGCGTATGGAAGGCCTGATAGTGAGACCACTCCCGCCAGGTTAAAAACTCGTCTCTAAATTTCCAGGTGTAGGTTTTAGGGACGTCGGCGGCTTCGATTTCAGTAAGTATCTGATGCGGACCTATCATGCCGAAGTGCAAATAGGGCGAAAGCTGGGAGGTCGAATGGGGCAGCGCCGCGTTGTTTCGAATCCATTTGTATCGAGATAAAATCTCAGTCTTTAAAGTGTCGATGCGGCGTTTGATTTCTGCTTGGGTCGGTGGATGTTCTTTTGCGATGGGCAGGTCGTGGTTGATATCGGCAGCTGCGAGAAGGGAGCTTAGGTCAGTATCTGTGTAGTCAGCAAAGTTTTGATGGCTAGGCAAATTGTGGGAGGGAAGGCTGTGGGGTGCGATCGCACGATTCTCTAAAGTCTCCTGCCGCAGCTGAGCAGACTTCTCTCTCTGAGCGGTATGCGCCTTCCGAAAAGTCGGCGTTGTTTTGATTCCTTTTACAATCTGCCGAGTTGGCACCAGTCGCGCTGCATCTACCAAAAAGACGGTTTGCTGCGCAAGATCTGTCACCCGCTGTAGACGATCTCTATCCCAGACGGTGTAGTCTTCGTCTGTGTAGATGGCAGCGGCTCGGGCGGTTAGTAATGCCAGATTGTCCTGTTTGTCACTGGCCTGTCTGAGTGTTTGAATGCAGGGAATGGCTTGTTTGGAGAGTGCGATCGCTAGCTCTCTAAACGCCCCCAACACAAAATAAATTAGCCGATCAGACGCATAGGTCGCCGTCGCATCCGTCTCGCAGTACACTACCATCGGCAGGTCAAGCGCATTGGCATGGCACTGAGCCGCCTCTATCGCCGGATTGTTGTCATATCGAAGCGCGCGATTAAGAACAACCAATACATAGTCACCATCTGCCAATAGGCTTTTCTCGTTGGCAACAACAACTCTATCCGGCAGGTCGCCAATCAAATGATTCAGTGACATATCTTCCTGTGCGATGTTTCATCACGCCCTACTTTTGAGCGGTTTTTGGTGTTGTTTTCGTGGTTTTCTTCTTTGTCTTTCGTCGCTTGTTCGAGGTATCTCTGGGTCGCTTTCTAGAGCCGTGCTTTTTGTACACAGCTTCTGCCTCTTCCTTTGCTTCAGGCGATTTTTTGATCGCCCAAATCTTAGACTTGGCGGCAGCGACTGCACTTCTGTGCTCTACGAGCGGAGCCGGATAGTCCAGCGGCTTCTCCTCGTAGCGCCAGGGCGTTTGCAATATCTTGTCTGGCAAATGGGCAATTTCTGGCACCCACTGCCGGGTAAAAACACCTTCAGGATCCTGATCTAGACCTTGCTTGATGGGTGAATAAACCCGAATCGCGTTAATTCCAGTTACGCCAGACTGCATCTGCGTTTGCGGCCAGTGAATCCCCGGCTCATAATCGGTAAAAAGGCGAGCTAAAACTGTGCCACTATCCTGCCAGGGCAGCCACAAATCGTAGCTTGCAAAGCTCATCAGCATGGCCCGCATCCGAAAGTTTATCCAGCCGGTAGCCCGCAAGTAGCGCAAGCAGGCATCTACAAAAGGGTAGCCCGTCTGGCCGGTTTCAAAGGCATCGAGTCTTTGCTGTCGGTCGGTGTCATTATCAACCCCATCTTCCAAAGGCTGCTCTCTTATGCCCACATAGGCTCTTGCCATGGGTAGCCACTCTAGCTCAGGCTCTAGCTCTAGCTTTTGGGTGAAGTGGCAGTGCCAGTGCAGCCGACCGACGAAGGAGCTGAGCGCACCAGCCCAAGTGCCCCGCTCTTCTTTTGGCAGCGATCGCACCACTTCCAATCTTTTCTGCGCCATCTGATAAATCTCTCGCATCGACAGGGTGCCGTAGGTCAGGTGGGGCGATAGCCGAGAGCAGCCCGACTCGCCTGTCACCGGAGAAGACATATCTGTGCGATAGCTTTCACCCCGCTCATGCAAAAAGCTATTCAGCACCGCCAAGCCAGCTCGCCGACCAGGCGTTTGCAGCGTTTGGATGCCATCGTGAGTGAGGCCGAGTTCTTCAGGAGAGGGCAGCGTAACCACATCGGGCTCTTCCAAGTCGGAATGCTGAGCAAATGAAATGTTTTGCGGCACGTCGACGACAGGCTCAGCCATCATGGCATCCCAGTGCTTTGCCCAATGGTCGCGGTCGATTTTAGATCCTCGCCATACGCCAAACTGCAAAGGCTCATGAAAGGGCACACCCTGACTGCGGCACCATTGCCTAACGGCTTTATCCCTCTCATAAGTCCAGGCATTGCCTGTCTCTTGGTGCGACCATAGCTCGAAGTTTGGAAACGTTTGCCTCAGCACTTCCAATACAGCAACAGCAGCCCCTGTCCGAACCGTCATATTACCGCCCAGTGCTTTAAGCGCTTCAGCGGTCTCTTCTACACAGCCTTTCAAAAAAAGGTATTGGCGATAGCTCGTATCCGGCAGTTGCCAATACTCTGGTTCAACGATATACAGCGGCAAAACAGGGCCACGGTCAGCGGCGCTTGCGAGACAAGGGTGATCTGTAAGCCGAAAGCTTTTTTTGAACCAAACAATTTGAACGGTGCTCATAGGTGTTCTACTGACAAGCCTCAGAAAGTCGGCTTTTTTACTGTGCCTGTTTCCTTTAAAGATGTCGAGCGCGACCCATATCACGAGAATTTCGCTGAGATCGGTCGCGCCCGGCTATGATTGTCTATCAATTGTAAATGTCAAAGGCTCACGTAGCATGGCCATGTTGTATGCATTGCCTGCTGAGGTTGCCTGTTGAGACTGTTTTATTGAGGTGTTCTATCAGAACCGTTCAAGCTGCAGCTTAGCCTAGGACAGCATTTCGCATAAAGATGTAGCGCTGCTCAAAGTCTATTGAATTCACTTGGTTAACCAGCGTTTGAGCTTCGTTGGAGAGTTCGTAGTCGTTAGGGACATTGACAACTGAGCCATTGGCCATTCCCTGGCCGAGACGATACCACAGCGCAATTTTTGTTGTGTTGCTGAGTTTGCTGTAGGCACCAGAGAGGTCATTATCCTGACCAGAGAGTGTATCTCTCATGAACTGCAGCTGCTCGTCTTCTGACTTTTCGGCAAGCTGATTGTATAGGTCGCTAGAGCTGTCAGATTCTTTGTTGTCGTCTGGGTTTTCGATCACTTCTTCGCTGAGGCCATCATAGACGTACCAGAGCGTGGCTAGCTTTTGGTCTACGTCGAGATTATCAAACTGCGATTTGAACTGCTCAAAGTCAGTCTGATAATTCGCTGCTTCTGGATTTTCAATGGATGTAGAAATCGGCATAATTCAATTCTTTGTAACAATACATGGAAAACAGCTGTGCTCCTTAAAACGACAAAAAGATATTACTCAACACTTTTTGCCCTTTCCGCAAGCACCCTTCACTTTCCACTTTCAGCTTATGCAGTATTGTTGTCTCTGGTGACTCTCACAAGTTAGAAGACTCTCTATTCTGGTCTCTAACGTTCGAGCGATCAAATGACTATTGTTCTCTTCTGTATGCCGAAATATCTACCTAAAAGAATGTAGCCGCTATCGCTTGATGCTGAGTAGCTGCGTCAGCTTCGCCAGCAGCTTTACGTTTACCGATTCAATATTGCCTGCCGTATCTAGGTCAAAGTGCCAAGCGACATTGACATTGAAAATTGGTGTCTTCACCTTACCCGTCACAGTTAGCCTTTGAGTGTCTTCTGAGGCTTCTACCGGCGTAGCTGGATCGGTCTGCTCAAGCTGTAGGGGCACGAGCGTCATATTGAGCGCTTGGTCTGCCAAGTAGGCTGCGATCGCATCCCTCCCGACAACGGCACTTTCAAAAGGGGGAATGAGCCGCCCGTCTGGTGAAAATAGCTGAGCCGTCTGGTCAAAAGCCTGCGCATTTAGCATGGCGAAGTATTGCTGTAGGGGTTGAGGCAGCTGTATGGAGGGGTCGGGCGATCGCATGGCATGATCTTGTGCGATCGCTGTTGTCTTTGCGGTCTCAGATAGCGCCATTAATTAGGTCCATAGCAAAACATCCTCTCCACTCTATGCCTGCTTGCAGACAGAAACACTCATCGTACGACGGAGCTTGTCCTCTGTCTGCAGAACCATTCTCATCCGCCATCACCCCATTCAAAGTGGCTTTTAGCCCCTTCCTGAGCCAACGCTGAGAAAGCGCTGTGTACGCTGCGCAGAGATTATTCAGAACTTCTCAGAAGCGGCTTAATGCCTCCTCAGAACTCAACCGCTCACCGATGGCATTCTTAAATCACTGAAGCAAACCACTTGATTCTTCAAGTTAATTTTCAAAGGAGCCAAACCATGAAAGCACTCAATGCAAAAAAACTCTTCTCCGCACTTGCACTAACCGCTGCTACTGTCACTTTCGCACCCATTGCCAACGCCGCAGAAATTGTGACCCCCTCTATCCAACAGCGCCGTCTTACCTTTTTAGAAAATCAAACAAAGGCTGTCGAAGATATCCAAGCAACCCGGCTTGAGTTTCTTGAAAATCAAACTAAAGCTATCGACAACATCCAAAAAGTTCGCCTAGAGCACCTAAGCACCCAAACCAAAG
>JBCBIK010000058.1:25845-25915 GCA_038524545.1 Cyanobacteria bacterium J06623_4
GACACACAGACCAAGGCTATCGACAACATCCAAAAAGTTCGCCTAGAGCACCTAAGCACCCAAACCAAAG
>JBCBIK010000059.1:0-25818 GCA_038524545.1 Cyanobacteria bacterium J06623_4
AAAACTTAGTACTTACTGCGAGACTTTTTCCATTAGCTTGGGAAATATAGTCTCGGACACTTGCAAAGATTCAGGGCGTCTTTTGATAAAACTCTCTAAGCACGGTTCACCTCTTCAGGCGGCGCTCTACTATGTGCGGCTCAAGACCCACGATAGCAGCAGCTTGTTTGGCAGTGCTGACAGCGCAGAAGCAGACTATTCGTCCTTGCCGATGTCCTTTGCAAGTATCGTCGCAGAAGAACTCCTTCAGGCCACCCTACGCCATCGCGGCGTCCAGTTAGACCAATGGGTGATCGAACCCAATTCACTACACGCTTTGGTGTCGCTTCACGAGATCCGCCCTCAGCCAGAAACCAAAGGTAAACCTAGGCTCCTTACCGCCTTTGTCGCCGAACTCAAAGCCGCCACCGCCAAGCGCATCAACCTCATGCGCAACCAACCGGGCTCTCCGGTCTGGCAGCGCAGCTATAAAGAACAGCTGGTAGAAGATGAGATGATGCTCTTTCGCTTACAAAAGAAACTGAGCGAATCTGACAGCTGCGTACTCTCTAGCTAGTTGTGATAGTCCGCCCTCTGCTTTTGGATAGCCAATAGCGCAATCAGACTCAGATCGTTTTTTTGGCAAGCATTTACTAGCTACACAAACTTCACCAGCTCGATGAGTTTGCCTACGAGCAGACGCTCTACTTTGCCATCGGCCTGTATGAGGTACACGCCACTACCGTTGGTGTACACAACAGAGCCATCTGCTGCTAAGTCGTAGGAAAGTACAGACGTCGCCAATACTTTAGGCACGCCTTGCATCCCCTGCCGGACAAGTTCCCACGTTTTGGGCACTAGGGCAGGCGCATCGGCATCCTGCTGGTGCTTTCGATTGATGTTTTCGGGCGAGAGCGCCTCTCCCCATGCCTGCAGCTTCTTCTGGGAGTCTACTTTCTCGTAAGTGTCCGCAGTGATCAGCGGCTTACCGGTAAAGAGCATCGTAAACGAATTAAAGAAGCCTAAAATTGCCAGCAGTAACCGAAAGGGAACCAGAAAAATCTCCTTCAGCGCCTGCCATAAATTGAATCCACCTAACCTTGCCTTGTAGGGGCGACGGATGTAGTAGAGCTGGCCATTACCATCCATTTGGGGGCCGAGCAGGTCAGACTTGGGGTCTTCAGCCAGGGTAGTTATCTGCTCTTGTTTGGGATCTAGCTTTTCGATGGAGAAAGGAGAGCGGCCGCTAATGTAGCCTTGCGCGTTACGACTGATGCCCGCTGACTGATACACAAGGGCGCGATCGCCCACCCAAGTAGGCGCTAAGTCTAGAGAGTCGCCCTCAGTAAGATCTCTTGGCATCACGGCATTGGGCTTCATAGTCGCCAGATTTACGCTGCCGGTTTTATAAGTTTTTGTGCAGGCAATGAGGTCTTGCTCAGGGTCAAAGTCTAGGTAGCTTACCCGAAAGTCGGTGTTGTGGAAAAGACGGTGCTCGCGGTCGCTCTCCAGCTCAAACCGAAAAAGCCCACCCAAATCTTCCGCCTCTAAGCTGTAAATTAGTTCGCCCTCAGGAAGCGCACATAGGCTCGTAATCGAAACCGGCACGACTGCCTCAGGTTGAGCGTCTTCCTGCCTCAGCGCCTGCGGTGACTGTGTCATCGCCCGAAGGCCGCGATTCTTTAGCGCCTGCTTTCGCTGAATCTGCAAGCGGCGCTGCTGCAAAGCTTTACCAAAGTCACTCTCAATTTCTTTGAGCGGTTCTTCACGGCAGTGAAGATACAGTCGGCCCTGAGCAAGATAGGCAATCGGCATGTGACAGCAGCCGGAAAAATCATCAGCGCTATTGTGCCCTACCCATCAACAAAACTCAGCGAACGTGACAGCACATCGAAGGAAATAGCCGCCTGGTCGAATACTCCAGATTCAGCTACCTACAATAAAACCAGGCTCACCATACTAAATGTAAGCTTGTGAGTTCTATAAAACGACATCTACAAAACGTATTGACTAAGGAACTAACCAGAACAACCATCATTCATGTGTATAGAGACACCAAATCGCGCCAAGCGCCCCGCATACCGCTTTTACCAACACCAAAGCTGACGGAGGTCAAAACTGACAGAGGTCATTGAAGGAAAAGCTTACAGGCCAGGTTTTAGTGATGAGTCTTAAGTCAGGATGTATCGCCATCCGGTAACGTTTATTTTCTTGAAAATCATATGCTTGTCGCTTATTTGATCAATCAATACCCGAAGGTTAGCCACAGCTTTATTCGAAGAGAAATCGCTGGGCTCGAAGCGAATGGGCTAGACATCGTGCGGTATTCGATTCGGTCTTGCGTTGAAGGGCTAGTAGATGATGCCGACAAACGCGAGCAGGAGAAGACTCGCGTTCTGCTTGACGAAGTTAGCCTGCTGGGGCTGGTTGGCCATCTGGTGATCACCTTCTTGCAAAGGCCCATTGCTTGGATGCGGTGCGTTGCGCTGTTGCTTCGGCTCAGCTGGTGGTCTCAAAAGTCTTTTGTGTATCACATGGCTTACCTAGCCGAAGCCTGCGTTATCTTGCGCTGGAGCGCTCAGGCAGGCATCAGCCATATTCATACCCACTTTGGTACCAACGCGACAGAAGTCGCGATGCTGTGCCACATGTTGGGCGGGCCATCCTACAGCTTCACTGTGCATGGCCCCACCGAGTTTGACAAGCCGCTCATGCTCTCTCTTGGTGAAAAGATTGAGCGAGCAACCTTTGTAATCGCAGTCAGTTCCTTTGGCAAAAGCCAGCTTAGTCGCTGGTGCAGCTACCGTCACTGGGGAAAAATTCATGTGGTTCACTGCGGCGTAGACGCAGGCTTTTTGCAGGCTGAAACGATGCCGATGTCGCCAGTGCCTACGCTGGTGTGCGTGGGAAGGCTGGTAGAACAAAAGGGACAGCTGCTGCTGATTGAAGCTGCGAGCCGATTGGTAGAAGCTGGCAGAGAATTTCGTCTCTTGCTAGTGGGAGATGGGGAGCTGCGCCCCCAGATTGAGCAACTTATCGATGAACTAAACCTCACTACCTACGTCACCATTACCGGCTGGGCCAGCAGCGAAGAGGTACGACAGTTTATGTTGCTCTCTAGAGCATTGGTACTGCCTAGTTTCGCAGAGGGTTTACCCGTTGTGCTGATGGAATCTCTCGCTCTCCAGCGACCCGTCATTAGCACCTACATCGCAGGCATTCCTGAGCTGGTAGAGTCTGGCACCTCCGGATGGCTCATTCCTTCTGGCTCAGTGACCGCACTGGCCGAAGCCATGGCAGAAGCCCTCTCTTTACCCCGCCAAGAGCTGGAGATCATGGGCGCTGTTGGTGCAAAGCGCGTTGCCGAGCAGTTCGATTCGAGCACAGAAGCGAAGAAGCTCTCGTTCCTCTTTAGACAGCAAGCAGGGGAGCTGTGGCTAGACAGCGAGACCACGCAGCCCCAAGTCCAGACGGCGAACGCTCGCTAGAGTCACGGCAGCAAGAAAACCTACAAATCAATTAATCCAGGTGGTGGTGTAATTTCGATCCGGCCAGCGGCAATATCGACAACCGGCACCATCTCTTCTACGAAAGGCACCAGTAGCGTTTTTGGTTTCTTCTTCTTTTTCGCTCTCTTTTCTTTACGGCGAAGCTTTTGTGCGGCCTTTGCCCGAAGGGAAGGGTCAGGAGTCGACGGAGTAGATTCTGTTGGAGACGCTTCCGAAGTGGGCGGCTCGGATTCAGCTAGGGTCACCTCTAGCAAATCGTGACCGGTGGTAAATATGTTGCTCACCGTGCCCAACTCGGTCCCGTCGGCTTGAAGAATCACTGACAGACCAATCAAGTCGTTCACGTGAAATTCTCCTGGGCCCAGCGGTAGGCGATCGCTCGCCGGAACCATGAGCTGAGCGCTGCGCAAATCTTCTGCCTGATCGCGAAAATCAACGCCCGCCAGCTTCACCAAATAGTTGTTCTTTCCCTCCAGATATCGCCCGCTGGTGAGCCGCACCCGCTCAGGCTCGCCACCCGCCTTTTGCAGCCAGCGATCGCCTGGCGTGATAAACCGCTCCGGGAAATCACTTTCGGGATACACCTTCACATGGCCATGCAACCCGTGCGCCCCTACAACCCGACCGATTAGAACCCACTCTTCATCTGCATAGGGGGCTGCGTTTGCCGGTGAATTTGCGTTTGGCTTTACCTGGGACTCCATGATGTCTTTTCGGGATGTCTAGCTAGTGATTAGGCAGTTGCCATGGCAGGCTGCGCTGAATACACCCTATTGGTGAGGGCGGCGAGCTGCTTGAGGGCGATCGCAATCTGGTCTTCTGAAGCCGTTAGGCTAATGCGGAAACACTGACGCATATGCGGCCAGTCTTCACCCTTAAGACTGTCTTCTAGCCCAGGGAAAAACGGACTCCCCGGCACAATAATCACGCCGTAGTTCTTCAACTCGTTATAAAAGGCCCAGTCCGTCATCGGCAGATCTTCGAACCACAGCCAAGCGAAAATCGCCCCTTCGCCTCGATGTAACCGCCAGGGAACGTTGTTTGGCATCGCTGAAGCAAGGGTCTCTTCGAGCACAGCAAACTTGCTCTGATAGTGGGGGCGAATGACCGTCTCAGCAATGTCTGCTAGCGCACCGGTACGAATCGCCCGGGCTGCGATCGCCTGACCATAACGGCTCGAATGAATGCACAGATTCGTCTGAAACGCCTCCAAAGTTTGGATTACCGTCTCATCGCCAATCGCTATGCCAACTCGCTCACCCGGCAAGCCTGCCTTCGAGAGGCTGATGCAGTGAACAATATTCGAGCCAAAGATTGGCGTCATCTCTGTAAAGTTCAGCGCGGGGAAGGGCGGCGCGTAGGCCGAATCGACAAAGACCGGCACATTGTACGGCGCAGCCAAGCTAGCAATCCGGCGAACTTCATCACCACTCAGTACATTGCCAGTGGGGTTGCAGGGCCGAGAAAACAGCACAAACCCAGTATTTTCATTAATTTCGAGCTGGCTAAAGTCGGGCCTGTACTTAAAGGAATGGGCATCTTCTCCCAGTTCAATAAAGGGGCGATACGCCTTGATCGCTTCAGGATACAGCGTGACGCCACCGTAGCCTGTGTAGTCTGGGCTGAGGGGCAGCACAATATCTTTTAGCTGGCCGCTGGTGCTGTACCCACCCAGCGCATTTGCTGCCAGAAAGTACAGGTTTTGGCTACCGGGCGTGATCAAAATATTGCGAGAGGTGAGGCTTAGCCCGTAGCGCTGATTAAAATCGTCGCGGATAGCTTCGATCAGTGGCTCGTAGCCTTGGCTGGCACCGTAGCGGCAAACCACCTCCCCATACTCACTGCTCGCCAATAAGTCTTGCGTACAGTCTCGCCATAGCTGCTCAACTTCTGGCAAAATAACGGGGTTTCCCGCACTGAGGTTGATAAATTCTTTAGCAGCTCCTTCACCCATTGCTTTATGGGCATTTAGCGTTTCAATAATGTCTTTCATGATCGCGCGAACACCGGTCAGGTGAGACATGCGATCGCCAAACTGGGTAAGAGCAAGCGTCATGATATATCTGGGTTAAAAGGGTAAGCGCTTTGAAAATCTTTTTTCACAGCCTATTCGATTCAATATAACCTTATTTAATGGGCAAAGCTTTGTACAGTGCTCTGATCGTCAGCATCGACGCGGTCTGGCCCAAACGCAATCAAACAAGCGGCACACCGAGTAACACAACCAGCGGCAAGCGGCGATAGGTTCTACGTTCCATCAGAAGCATCCTTAAATTTTACAGGTCCTGATTTGATAGCTTTTGCGGGCACACTTTGTGTCACGCATCAATTTTCACTGCTGTGAGTGCCATGAATGCAATTAGCCGACTTAGCGCCAAGCTACCCGCCCCCGTTCGTCAGCTGGCCGATTTTGCCTACAACTACTGGTGGAGCTGGACGCCTGATCGGGTCTCTCTTTTTAGCTCTATCGATCCGGGCCTGTGGCAGCGCTGCAACCACAACCCAGTCGCCCTGCTAGAGAGCGTCTCCCACGAACGGCTGTGGCAAATTGCTGAAGACCCCAACTACCTGACCCGGCTAGAAAAGCTTGCAGATCAGCTGGACGACTACCTAGGCACAGATGGCACCTGGGCCAACCGAGAAGTACCCGAAGCCTCGAGCGACCACCCGGTTGCCTATTTCTGCATCGAGTTTGGCGTTCATGAGTCTTTACCCATCTACTGCGGCGGGCTAGGCGTCTTGGCAGGAGATTATTTAAAGTCGGCCTCCGACTTGGGCATGCCTATGGTGGGCGTAGGCCTGCTATACAAGCAGGGCTACTTTCAGCAGCGACTAAATCGTAGCGGCTGGCAAGAAGCCGACTACATCGATAATGATATTGACCACCTGCCGATGCGAGAGGTGTGCAATGAATTTGGCCAGCCCATTGCGGTCAAAGTAGCCATTGGCCAGCGTTCGGTCAAGGCCCGGGTGTGGGAGGTAAAGCTGGGTCGCAGTACGCTGTACTTGCTCGATAGCGACCTCATGGAAAACGACATTAAAGACCGGCAGCTCACCGGGCATCTCTACAGCCAGGACCCGGCTATTCAGCTGGGGCGGGCGATGCTGCTGGGCATCGGCGGCGTTCGCGCCCTGCAGGCTCTCGGCATCGAGCCAGTGGTGTATCACCTCAACGAAGTTCACCCTGTCTTTGCGGTGCTAGAGATTGCAAGGCAGCTACAGGAGCAGACCGGGTACGCCTTTGAGCAGGTAAGAGCAGAGGTGCGCCAGCTGACCCGGTTTACGACCCATACGCCCGTGCCTTCGGGCAATTTGTTTTCTGCGGAGTTGGTTAGCGAGCTGCTGGGTGTGTATACGAGTGAGCTGGGCCTATCGACCGCTGGGCTTTTGTCGCTCGGTCAAGATGACTCTGAGAAAAGTGCGTTTAGCCTTATCCGGCTGGCCTTACAGCTCACCCTGTCAGCCAATGGCGTAAGCGAACGTCACGGCCGCATTTCGCGTCAGCTGTGGCGCGATCTGTACCCGGGGCAGCCGGTAGAGAATGTACCGATTGGCCATGTCACCAACGGTGTCCATGTACGCAGCTGGGTGGCGCCCTTGCTGGGTGACTTGTTTGACCGGTATCTGGGCCGAGAGTGGGCGCAGCAACTCACCCGCGCCGACCAGTGGAACCGGATAGACAATATTCCCAATGTGCAGCTTTGGCGGCGGCACAGCATTCTGAAGGCGCGGCTAATTGCCTACACGCGCGATCGCGTGCTGCAGTCACGGCTCACCCGAGGCGAAGCGCAAGACGATATCAACGCCGTCGCCCGGCTTATGGATCCGGCGGTCCTCACGGTGGGGGTCGCCCGGCGGTTTAGTACCTACAAACGCAGCGATCTTTTGTTTCGAGACCTGCAGCGGCTGACCCAAATTGTCGGCCATGCCAAGCGTCCTATTCAGATTATTTTTGCAGGCAAGGCCCACCCCGATGACGACGAAGGTAAGCGCATTATTCAGCGAATTATGGAGCTAAGTCGCCATCCGGATCTGCGCGATCGCGTTGCCTTCATCGAAAATTACGACCTCTACACCAGCAAACTGATGGTGCAGGGCGTCGACCTCTGGCTGAGTACGGCTCGCCGCACCCTAGAAGCCTCCGGCATCGGTGGGCAAAAAGTCGCGCTCAATGGCGGCCTCAATCTGGGCGTGCTAGATGGCTGGTGGTACGAGGGCTTCCGCCCTGGCCTCAATGGCTGGGCCATTGGTGAAGCCGCCATCGGCGCGATGACTGCCACAGGCGAGCCAGACGCAGAAGCGCAGGAAATTCAGGACGCTCGGGATGCTGAAGCCATCTACAACTTGCTAGAGCGGGACATTACCCGGCTGTATTATCACCGCGATCGCACTGGTCTCTCTCCCGGCTGGCTACGTATGATGAAAGCCTCCATCCGTACCATTGCACCTTTCTTCAATACCGACCGCATGGTGGCCCAGTACGTTGCCCAGCAGTATTTCCCTAGCGCCAGCGTGCCGGCAGAACCCGTAGCCGCGCTGGTTTCGTAGCCAATGGTTTCGTAGCCAATAGACCTCACTCAGCACATGATTTGGCAGCTCGACTTTTATCGCCGTCCGCTGCAAGACGCGAAAGGCAACCCGCTCTGGGAGCTATTGATTTGCGACCAGCAGCTGGCATTTACCTATGTCGCCTTTTGCCCGCAGCGCGAGGCCAATGCTCCCTGGCTACGCCAACAGCTAGAAGCCGCAAGCGATCGCGCAGGCGCCCTACCCGATCAGATAGCCGTCTTTAGGCCTCAGTCCATCACGCTCGTAGAAGTGGCCTGCCGAGAGCTGCCCATTACGGTCATCCCCCGGCGAGACCTCCCCGCTCTAAAACAATGGCTACGCCAGCGAGCCGCCTGGTATCCAAGCCTAGACACCTACACAGGGCAACCCTACGCCCCAGTTGCCATAGAAAGACCGGCCCCAGTACCCATTGCCGACTATCTGATGGGCGATCGCTGGCAATTTGCAGCCGTGAACGCAGACGCGCTGACCCGGCTCACCCAAGAACCCATCCCCATACAGAGCATTTCGCCCAGCCTCATGCCCCTCACCTTAGGGCTACCGAGCACGTTACCCATTCCCGGCGTCGTGATTGATGGCGGGCGTCAATCGATGGCGTTGGCCCAGTGGCTGCAGTCATCACTACCCGTCATGCTGCAATACATTGCAGGTGTGCCAGATGGCTTGCTGCTAGAGGCAGGACTGGCTGACCGCTGGATTTTGGCCACGTTTGAAGATGATGATGTGGCGGCGGCGGCTCGCACCTTCACAGAGCGTAAGTTGGCTGCAAAGGGGCTGCATTTTTTGCTCGTGCGGCCCGATGACTCCGGGATGACCTACACCGGTCTTTGGCTGCTACAGTCGACCCCTGGGAAGGTCGTTGAAAGGTCATCTGAGCCCGGGAACTCCTCAAATGAGGCCTAATACCTGCTGCGCCTCAGGCCCCCGATTCTTTTGCTGAAGCAAAACGGCAAGCTCACGGTAGGCGGCTTCTAAGCGGGGTGAGAGGGTGGAATCTGCCTGCTGCTCGCGAATCACTTCAGTGAGCTTCACCGATTGCTGAAAGGCTTCAATTGCCGCATCCATATCGCCCGCAGCGGAGTGGGCCTGGCCAATATTTACCCAGAGATGGGCCACCTGAACGGGTCGATTTAGCTTGGTGAAAATGTCTAGCGCTTGCTGATAGGCTGTCAGCGCCGTGTCGAAGTCTTGATTGAGCGATGCGGCACGGCCAAGGTTGTTGAGCACGGCGACTTCTTGAGGGCGATCGCCCAGCTGCCGAAACAGGGTCAGTGCCGACTGATAGTAGTCCACAGCCTGACCGTGTTGCGCTTCCATGAAGTGGGCATACCCTAGCTCAGAGAGAGACTCTGCCTCAAGCTGAGTATTTCTGGTACGCCGGGCGATCGCCAGAACCTGCGTTTGGGCATCGATGCTTTGGGGATACGCTTCTGCTTCTGCGTAGGTATCTGCCATCAGAGATAGCAAAATGCGCTGGCCGATTTGGTCATCCATTTGGCGGTAGAGGTCTAGGCCGGTGCTGTAGGCTGCGATCGCTTCATCTAGCTGACCAGAGAGGCGATAGGCACTCCCCATATTGAGAAACGCGCTGGGCTGTTCTGCTGTCACACTTAGCGCATCGTAAATGTTTAGCGCCTGCTGGCTCATGTTGATAGCTTCTGCCGGGCGGTCTGTGACCCGATAGACGACGCTGAGATTTTCGAGCATGCGGGCTTCTTTGAGCTGTCTGCCATCCATGCGGTACAGCAACATCGCTTGCTGCCAATATTCGTAAGCCGCTAAATAATCATGCTGGGTGAAGGCTTCTATGCCCTGATTTGCCAACTGATCGGCCACCTGCTGATCGCTAGCAGCAGGCAAAGCCTCCGCCGTCGCCTGTAGCAACGCCGGTTGAACAGTTGTAGAAGAGACTGCATATGCAGGCTTTAGCGACAAGCTGGCAACGACACCCAAGCTCAAAACGCCAAGGCTTCCTAGCATCATCGTCTGGAACATGGCTTGGTGTAGAAGGGACTGACAGGTGGAAGAAAGTACGGGGAAACGCATAGTAGCTAGCACAAAGATAAAAATAACTGTTCCGAGATTGCAACCACGAGCAGCGTCAAATTGTTCTGTTAAATGGACGCATTCAACGCAGCGCATCACGGCATCTCAGTACTTTCCGTTATGACATTCGGCCAAAATGATGCAATCCGAGGAGCCAAGACCTTAAAGCAAAAAACATTCTGGGCGGGCGCGTTTCAAGTGGAGATGAGAGCGGTAAAATTCCTCTTGACATCCCAATAGGAAAAGTTGATGGTCGCTTCTGCAAGCAACGTGGTGGAGTACCCGGTCAAAATTGGCGTTATCGGTGGTAGCGGGCTCTACCAGATGGACGATCTGAGCGACGTCAGAGAGATCAAAATCGACACGCCCTTTGGCGCACCCTCAGATGCGCTGATTGTCGGAAAAATTGACGGCATCTCTGTTGCTTTCTTAGCCCGCCATGGCCGCGGACATACGCTGATGCCCACCGAACTCCCCTTCCGTGCCAACATTTACGCCATGAAAAGTCTCGGCGTGGAGTATCTCATCTCGGCCTCCGCAGTCGGCTCCCTAAAGACCGAGGCAAAACCAGTCGATATGGTCATTCCCGACCAGTTTATCGACCGCACAAAAAACAGAGTCTCTACCTTCTTCGGAGAAGGCATCGTCGGTCATATTTCCTTTGGCGACCCTGTTTGTAATAATCTGGCCGCCGTCTTGTCAGACGCCGTTGAAAGTCAGCAGTTGGAAGGCGTGACGCTGCACAGAGGGGGCACCTACGTGTGCATGGAGGGGCCTGCTTTTTCTACTAAGGCCGAATCGAACCTGTATCGCAGCTGGGATGCCACCATCATTGGCATGACAAACTTGCCAGAGGCCAAGCTAGCCAGAGAAGCTGAAATGGCCTACGCGACCCTCGCTATGGTGACTGATTATGACTGCTGGCATCCGGATCATGACAGCGTCACCGTAGAGATGGTGATTGGCAATCTGCAAAAAAATGCGGTGAATGCACAGAAAGTCATCAAAGAAGTGGTGCACCGCTTAAATGAGCATCCACCCTCGTCTGAAGCACATTCTGCGCTCAAGTTTGCGATTATTACACCGTTGGATAAGGCACCTGCTAACACGAAGGAAAAACTTAGCCTACTCCTGCAAAAGTACCTGTGACCGTTGCATTATCCGGTCCGCGTACACACAACCTGTCGATGACAGTTATCTATATAGGTAGCCACGCAGGCGTAAGTGCACAAAACCAAAGGGTGGCTGCACTGCCAATTGACACGCTGCATAACCACCCTCATCTACTGTTTTATTCTGTTGTAGTAGCCCCGAACGCGACAAGGCCCAACTCGCTTAGATTAGCTTCACGGCGCGCAAACCGTAGTAAAGACCCATTGCGGTTCCAAATAGTGCCGCCAACCATGCAACGTAAACAACTGCGCCGCCCATCGCTCTCTCCTAAAAATACTTGGCTTTAAATACCTTCTTATTGAATCATAAAGCTTTACATCTACCCCTGACTCTTAACATTCCAGACACATCACCGGCCACCCAAGATGACTGACATGAAAGCGACTATCCGCGTCAATATTCCACAGGACGCCTACGACATTAAGATCGCACCTGGTGGTCTCGACTATTTGGGGCCTTGGTTGGCCGCTGAAGATAAGCCACTTATCAAGCCGGGTCAAAAAGTTTTGGTCGTGTCTAATCCGGTGGTGTTTGACCTGTATGGAGAGCGTGCGATCGCATCTCTCAACCAAGCCGGGTACACCGTGTGCCACTGCATCCTGCCAGCGGGCGAGCAGCACAAAAACATGGCCTCCATCGCCAAAATTCACGATGTGGCCTACGAAAATCGGCTAGAGCGCAGTTCAGCGATGGTCGCCCTCGGTGGCGGCGTCATTGGAGATATGACCGGGTTTGCAGCCGCCACCTGGCTGCGAGGAATTGCCGTCGTGCAGGTGCCCACATCTTTGCTGGCGATGGTAGATGCCTCCATGGGCGGCAAAACGGGTGTAAACCACCCCAAAGGGAAAAACCTCATCGGGGCATTTCACCAGCCCAAGCTCGTCTTAATCGATCCTCAGGTATTGCAGACGCTACCCGTCCGCGAGTTCCGAGCGGGCGTCTCAGAAGTCATTAAGTATGGCGTCATTTGGGACGAGCCCCTGTTCAAAAAACTAGAAGCCGCTGACCGGCTCGACGCCTACGACCAAGTCAGCGACGACCTACTGCAGGCCATGCTGCAGCACTCCTGCCAAGCCAAAGCCGATGTCGTCAGCCAAGATGTAAAAGAAGCAGGCATTCGCGCCATCTTGAACTATGGCCACACGGTCGGCCACGCCGTAGAGAGCTTGACCGGCTACAGCGAAATAAACCACGGAGAAGCGATCGCCATTGGCATGGTGGCAGCCGCCAAACTAGCTGAGACCTTTGACCGTTCCCAGAGCCAGTGGAATACCGAATCAACCAGCCGACAGCAGGCCCTTCTCGACAAAACTCAATTGCCCATACGATTGCCAAGTGGTATTCGTATCGCCGACATTCTAGTCGCGTTGAAGAGCGACAAAAAAGTAAAAGACGGCAAGGTCCGCTTCGTTCTACCCACACGCATCGGTGAATCCTTTGTGACTGATCAAATTGAAAGCAAAACCGTAGAAGAAACACTGCGGTCCATTTGCAGTCCTAAAGCGTAGGAAATTAATACCGTTTGTTAATTTCCCATAGCCGATCACTGAGTAGCGCAGCATCTAGTGATAGATCTGTCACCGTATGGATTGGCAAGCGACTAAAGGATAGATATAAGATAGATGAGTGCTCAAGCGTATGCTTATGGTGAAATCATCAAAACAATCGCAAAATTCTTTGCTGGGCTGGCATCTTCTATAGGTTCTTTCGTCGGCATTGTTGCCATTGTTGCTATAGGGACACAAGTACCGTCCATCGTCGTAGGAGGAGTTGAGGTTGTCCCATCTCCGACGCTTTTAATAGTAGCTGTTGCATCTGTTTTTCTTCTTTTGTTTCAGGCGTGTGTGATTCTTTCTCTCTTATCTTTTGTAGATAATGATGATGTCAGCAACAATAATCAGTAAAACTGCACAGATTGTTTTCGTCAGCTTGATGCTGATGAGTTCCCTGTTTTCAATTTCTGCCTATATTTTTCTCAGATATCGTCTTACCAGACAAAGAAAGCCGAAAAGAAAGAACATAGAAGAAAAAATAATAGCCCGCATGCAAGAGGAGATAAACCAAAATCTCTTATCTCCCCAGGAAGTTCAATCAGACGGCGTATTGCCTGCGTCCAGCACTATTTTAGGCATTGTCAAATTAGAAGCTTACGCCAAACAAGAAAGCCCTAAGCACATCGTCGGGGTGAACCGAGGTGGTTGGCTTTTGTCTACTTATTTGGCTCATCGCCTTGAAATCAAACGCTCCAGAGTACTGAGATATAGTTCAGAAGACGATAAGTTTATAGAGTCTGCAGAAAAGGCGAAAATTAATCTCGGAGACCGCGTGCTGCTCATTGGAGACATTAGCAGAAGCGGCAGGTCAATAGACAAGGCTGCTGCATACATCCGCAGCAACTTTCCTGATAGTCAGCTTCGTGTAGCAGCGCTAGTTGTTTGTAAAGACGAACCTAAACAAACAGTTGATTTCTCCGCTTACTACACGAAAGAAGAAGATGTTCAACTGCCATGGAGTTCTAGAAAACCTAGTGACCCAAATCAATTATCTAGCGACAGGCAGAAAAAGACCTGGTTGGTTGGCCAAAGCAAGCTTTCTCTTGAAGAAGACCCAGATATTCTAAGGCTTGCATACGAAGATGAAGATTCAAGTCAGAGTGGCATTGATATTGTAATGAGTGATATGGAGCAGTTCTTACACATCAACAACTTGGAACGGCGGCTCCAGCCAGAAAATATCAAACCACGGCCTAACAATAAATCAACGACGCAAGGGCTGGTTTAAGCGCAGCGGTATGTGGCTCCGTGTTTTTTACGGAGCCACGTATGCTCTCTAGCTAGCAAGGTCAAACAACAACACTTCTGTATTGTCTGCATTGCTGAGGATAGAGAGAGTGTCTAGGTCGGCGAAGGCGAGGCCGTCACCGGCTTTGAGAGTTTGACCATCGAGCTGAAGTTCGCCTTTTACCACTTGGAGCCAAGCCTTGCGGTTGGGGGCGAGGCTGTAGCTCAGGCGTTTGTTGTTGGTGAGGGTTGCTGCGTAGAGGCTCACGTCTTGGTGGATGGTGACGGAGCCTTCGCGACCATCTCGCGAACCGACTAGGCGCCACTGGTCTTGGCGGGTATCTGGCGCGAAGTGCTTTTGCTCGTAGCCAGGCTCAAGCCCTTTTGCCTCGGGCAATATCCAGATTTGGAGAAAGTGCACTGGGTTGGTGTCAGAAGCATTCATTTCGCTGTGGGTGACGCCTGTGCCTGCACTCATGCGTTGAATATCGCCAGGGCGAATGACTGAACCTGTGCCCATGCTGTCGCGGTGGGCCAGCTCGCCCTCAATGACATAGGAGATGATCTCCATATCGCGGTGACCATGGGTGCCAAACCCTGCGCCTGGAATCACCTTGTCTTCATTGATGACGCGTAGGTCGCTGAAGCCCATATTGCGAGGGTCCATGTAGCCCCCAAACGAAAAGGTGTGCTGACTGTCGAGCCAGCTGAATTTGGAAGCGCCGCGGTCTTCTGCTTTGCGAATGGCTAACATTGTTTGCTGTCCCTCCGTTGAAAGGTTTATTGGATTGCTTCTATTATGGATTGGATTCAAATAAATTACAATACTCTATTTTATACACATACTGTATTCAAAATAGATACAATATTTAATGTGTCCGCTAGCTAAGCTAGCTAGCCAAATGATGACATCTGACAGAGATGACAACTACAACCTGATGACAACTGCAACCTATGGACAAGTTAGAAAGCATGCGAGCCTTTATAGAGGTGGTGAACCACAGTGGATTTGCGGCGGCAGGGCGGCATCTGGGTCAGTCCCGGTCGGTGGTGAATAAGCTTGTGGCGCAGCTGGAGCAGTCACTCGGTGTGCAGCTTTTGCAGCGCACGACGAGGCGAGTGAGCCCGACGGATATGGGACGAGCGTATTATGAGCGCTGTGTGGATATTTTGGCGGAAGTGGATGCGGCTGAGCTGGCAGTGACGCAGATGCAGGCTGAGCCCAAGGGTACGCTACGCATTAACGCGCCGATGTCGTTTGGCACCTTGCATTTTGCCGAGGCGATCGCAGCCTTTATGCAGCGCTACCCAGACATTCAAATCCAAATGACGCTGAGCGATCGCTTTATCGACCTCATTGAAGAAGGCTTCGATGTCACCCTCCGAATCGCTGAAGCCCATGCAGAAGACGCCCTAATTGAACACGAAATTGCCCCCATTGACCGGGTGCTCTGCGCAGCGCCCGGCTATCTAGACCGCTACGGCACGCTTACCCAACCGAACGATCTCCGGCAGCACATCTGCTTGCAGTACGGTCATTTGGCGACAGGCAGCAAGTGGCAGCTAACCGGACCTGAGCGGGTCTACAGCATCCCGATCAGCTGCCGGTACTATTCGAACAATGGAGAGGTACTGAGAGAAGGTGCGATCGCAGGTATCGGCATCGCACTGTTGCCCACATTCATCGTGGGAGAAGCGCTAAAGTCCGGCCAACTCATGGTTGTTTTACCCGACTACCACCCGCCACAGCTCACGGCCCGGCTCTGCTACGCAGCCAACCGTCACCTATCGACCAAAATCCAGCTGCTAGCAGCCTTCGTCCAAGACTGGTTTGAGCAGCCGAGTTGGGGCAGGGACTAGGAAGCACATGCCTTAGAACTTAAGTCGAGACAGAAACAGAAGAGGTATCGGACTGTGAGCTTCTGGTTTTTGCTAGCTTGTCAGAAACGGCTGCGACTTCCTTTAGCCGGGCTATCTCCATCGCCTCTTCATCAACTTCTTCAGCGACTTCCTCGTCAACTTCTTCAGCAGCTTCTTCAACGGCAACCGTTTCTACACCAACCTCATTTTGGACCTGCGCAGCTTCTACCGTGGCTGCTTCCATAGCCTGAGCGATCGCCTGTGTCTCGGCCTCGATATCTTCCTGAATTCTTCTAGACACAAAGGAAATAAAGCCAATCCCTACAAAACCCGCACTGAATAAGAGCCAACCTTCCAGCACATAGGTCATGAAGTGGTTGAGTTCGCTAATAGACATAGGAATACGCCTCGCTAGACGGGTGTTTTATGGGCTCATTATGCGCGTTCTATGGATGAGATTCAATCGGTTATGGAGAATCGTTGCAGCGGCTGCGATCACAATAGCTACCAACACGAGTCCATCCAACACGAGGCCATCGCCACCGTCAATATTAAGTCGTAGTATGAAAGGGCTACGTTACACGATAGGCGCCTCTGGTCAGCCGATTTTCTATATTTGCCATGGTCTCCAGCACACAGTCAGTCTCAGCTAGCTCCACGGTCTCGTCGACCACTGCCAACGCCACTACAAATACGCACGCAGAAACGACACAGGCTGAATCAACACAGACTGAGCAAGGTATCTCACGGATAGCTTCGGTGAGCCGAACCACGAAGGAAACGGACGTTCAGGTCACTGTAAATGTAGATGGGACCGGCAAATGTACAGCAGACACCGGCATTCCATTTTTGGACCATATGCTTCATCAGATTGCTTCCCACGGTCTGTTTGACCTAGAGGTGAGGGCGACGGGCGATATTGAAATCGACGATCACCACACCAACGAGGATGTGGGTATCACTTTGGGAATGGCTCTAAAGCAGGCACTGGGCGATCGCAAAGGCATTACTAGATTTGGGCACTTCATCGCACCCCTAGATGAAGCACTGGTCCAAATCTCTCTCGACTTTTCCGGTCGACCGAACCTGAGCTACGGCCTACAGATACCCACCCAGCGAGTGGGCACATACGATACACAGCTGGTCAGAGAATTTTTTGTAGCGATCGTAAACCACGCACAAATGACACTGCACATTCGCCAGCTAGATGGCCTCAATTCTCACCACATTATCGAAGCGACATTTAAGGCCTTCGCTCGAGCGATGCGCATGGCCACAGAGACAGACCCTAGACGCGCAGGCACCATCCCCAGCTCTAAGGGCGTTCTGTAGGCAAAGCCATTTGCAGTTTGGCCATTCGCGTTTGGCCATTCGCAATTAAGTCAAATGGCCAAACTGTAAAGCAGGCAAAGCAACCCTAAACGCTATATCCGGTAAGCCTTGCGGCAGTTGCGCCACTGGGGTAAAGCCGATGAGTGCCCTTGGTGAGAGGAGCTGGTGACACTTTTCGCGTAGGCGTAGGGGCGCACAAACTCTTTGATTTTGCTGAGCGCTTGATCGACGGTTTGCTGGGTTGTGAGCTCGGTGGGGAGCTGGGCCCACCAAGACTGGGGCGTCTTGCCATGGCGATTGTGCACGGTAGCGAGCAAGGAAGCAGGGCTCGTGGGGATTGAGTTGATGCTCTGAGTGATGCTGAGCGGTGTGATGCTGAGCTCCAAGCTCTTGGCGCGATGGGGGGTGACGAATAGGGCGTAGTCGGCATGGGCGATCGCATCGGCTACCGCTAGCGGTAGCTGATAGCCCACACGGGAGCGAACACCTGGCAATTGCCAATCGGCAACCGCTTTCGAGATTCTTTGAGTTACCTCGGTTTCTTCACAGCAGAGAACCCAAAACTTTGTTTTTTGTGATGTGATAACTGACATATTTTTTAATTTAAACGACTTTTCAGGGGAAGGCTTCATGATGAGCCAGAAGAAGTCACGCATGATTAGATACAGGCAGTTAAGCAGGTATAAATAAGCAGCAAAGAGATTGTTCTATCCATGGCCTACTATGTCTCGAAGCACTAAGCACAACGCCTCGCGAAACAAAGCGCATAGCAGCATCTAGCGGCAGCCTTTTACTGCTGGCACGGCATAGATTAAAGGAAGCTACTCGATAAAAATTTCGCTAACGAGGCAGTTAGAGATAGCGAGCAAATTACTGTCGCAAACCCAACTAAAGGGTTAGACAGAAAAGGAATAAAACAACATAAATAAACGTATGATCTCGGCAAAAGCAGTGGTTGTAGCCACATGCCAATCGGCACCCTGTGTTTGTATTTGCTGCTATAAGCGAGCCGTAAAAACCAAAAATGGGGCGTTTTTTGGCAATATGGCTAATTACCGCACATTCCTCACGGCAATTTTGATGATAGCGGCAAGTATCTAAGCAATGACTATTGATAAGTATTTTGCCCTAGCGCTCAGAAATATCAACTGTTTTTGATGGATTATTCATTTACCGCAACAAAATCTGGCTTTTAAGTAACAAACTTTGAAGACGGGTCGGTAAAAGCTATCAAGACATCACAAGAAATTGTGATCACCGTCGGCGTGATCGCCATCACCAGGCACAATAAACACTAGTCAAGATTTTTATATCGCTTTATCACGACTAACGTTAATCGTCCCTCTAAAACTGTATGGCTAACTCCAAGCAATCGACGTCTAAAAGGTTAGATTCTGAAAGGTTAGGTACCGACACCGCTCTCAATTTCGGTTTATTCAGCAAGGTGATGAGTGCTCAGTTTCTTGAGGCGTTGAATTTTGCGGCGACTAAGCACCGCCATCAGCGCCGTAAAGACAGTGATAAAACGCCCTACATCAACCATCCCATTGCCGTTGCCAATATCTTATTGAATGAGGCTAGCGTCACAGATGAGGTTGTACTCATTTCAGCGTTGCTACACGACACGGTAGAAGATACTGAGACTACCTTTGAGGAGATTGAGCAGTGCTTTGGCAGAGCGATTCGGGATGTAGTTGCCGAAGTAACCGATGACAAGTCGCTGCCCAAGGCCGTACGAAAACAAAAGCAGATAGACCATGCGGCGGGGCTGAGCGATCGCGCCAAACTCGTCAAACTCGCCGACAAAATTTCTAACGTCCGCGATACTGCGATCGCACCACCAGAAGGCTGGCCAATCACCCGCATTGATGAATATCTAGAGTGGGGAAAGGCCGTCATAGCGCCCATTCGAGGCACCCATTCTCAGCTAGAAAGCCTGTTCGACCAAGCCTATAAAAAAGGGAAAGCGACCGTCAGCGCAGAAGCACCTACACAAGCACCGTAGCCCTAACGATACGAGTTTTTGTTGCAAAGCTCACGCCCTGCAAAGCCATGGTCTACTATAGATAACTATTCTGATAGTTCTGATATCTAATCATCTTGGTACGCACATCGCTATGAGCAAAGGGACCCTTTTTGATAAAGTTTGGGATGCCCACACAGTAGGGACGTTACCCTCTGGCCAAACCCAGCTGTTTATTGGCCTGCACCTGATTCACGAGGTGACCAGCCCCCAAGCCTTTGCCATGCTCAATGAGCGTGCTCTTAAGGTGATGTATCCAGAGCGCACGGTCGCCACGGTCGACCACATCGTACCGACCGAAGACCAGTCGCGCCCCTTTGCCGACCCCATGGCAGAGAAGATGATGACCGCCCTGGAAGAAAATACGCAGGCCCACGGCATTCGCTTTTTTAATGTGGGCTCAGGGTCTCAAGGCATTGTGCATGTGATTGCACCGGAGCAGGGACTGACTCAGCCGGGCATGACCATCGCCTGCGGAGACAGCCACACATCGACCCATGGTGCCTTTGGTGCGATCGCATTTGGCATTGGCACTAGCCAAGTTCGCGACGTGCTCGCCTCCCAAACCCTGGCCCTCGCCAAGCTCAAAGTCCGCCGCATCGAAGTAAATGGTTCACTTCCCGCTGGGGTGTATGCAAAAGACGTGATCTTGCACATCATCCGAAAGCTTGGAGTCAAGGGTGGCGTGGGCTTTGCCTACGAATTTGCAGGTAGCGCCATCGAGAGCCTCTCCATGGAAGGGCGAATGACCCTTTGCAACATGTCGATTGAGGGGGGTGCCCGCTGCGGATACGTCAACCCCGATCAGACAACCTACGATTACCTCAAAGGGCGTGACTTTGCGCCGAAAACTGAGCAGTGGGATGAAGCCGTGACCTGGTGGGATAGTCTGCGCAGCGACGAAGATGCTGAATACGACGACGTTGTCATCTTTGAGGCCGCAGACATCGCTCCAACGGTCACCTGGGGCATCACCCCTGGGCAAGGCATCGGCGTCAATGAAGCGGTCCCCACCCCTGAGACCATGCCAGCAGATGAGCGCCCCATTGCAGAGGAGGCCTACCGATACATGCAGCTGTCACCCGGGCAGCAAATCGAAGGCACGAAGGTAGATGTGTGCTTCGTAGGCAGCTGTACGAATGGACGCCTGAGCGATCTGCAGGAGGCGGCAAAAGTTGTCCAGGGGCGGCAGGTTGCCGAGGGTGTGAAAGCCTTTGTGGTGCCCGGTTCAGAGCGGGTAAAAGCGCAGGCAGAAGCCGAAGGGCTAGATAAAATCTTCGTTGAAGCGGGGTTTGAGTGGCGAGAACCTGGCTGCTCAATGTGCCTAGCAATGAACCCAGACAAGTTGCAAGGCACCCAAATCAGCGCCTCGTCTTCCAATCGAAACTTTAAGGGCCGTCAGGGCTCTTCTTCGGGACGGACACTGCTGATGAGCCCAGCCATGGTGGCCTCTGCTGCGGTCACCGGTCAGGTGACAGACGTGCGGCAGCTGACGACGGCTAACAGCCCTGCTGGCTGATGTTCGTTCAACAACCGAGGTAGCAGGTTTTGGAAAAAACCTGCGTAATTTTTCCGTTTTCTTAACCTATTCTTTCTTTAGGGTTAACGCCGCTCCCCCATCATGTTTCTAAAAGCTGGAAGCTCATTGGGGTTAATTTGTTTTGTCTTTGACAACTTCTCTTCAGGCCGATACGTCGTCTAACCCGTATATTGCTCATCTCGAGCAGCTCTATCAAGAGCGATCGCTCGTCACTTACAGCGCGGGATTAACCATTCCCCTGCAGTCTCAGCACCTTTACATCATTTGCCGGGGCATTGTTCAGCTGCACACCATTCATGCCGACGGCAATGAGACTATCGTGGGGCTGTGCGGCCCTACTATGGCGTTTGGGTCTTCGCTGACTCACCTCCATCCCTACTGGGCAACGGCACTCACAGACACTGACCTACTGCCCCTGTCGCTCAGCGAAATCGAGGCATCTCCGGCCCTCGCAGCAGGCCTGTTCCCACAGCTTGTCCGTCGTTTGCAGCAGTCAGAAGCTTGGCTGGCCTTTTCGGGCAAGCGCCTCGTAACCGACCGCCTGCGCAGCCTGATTATGCAGCTAGCCCAAGACTTCGGTCAGGTAGGTCCCAACGGCGTGCGGATTAAGATTCGGTTGACGCACCATCAGCTGGCGACCATTATTGGCACCACTCGGGTCACCGTTACCCGCCTCCTGCGCGACTTCAAAGATGAGGGCTGGCTCAGTGTTCACCGCCGTCAGTTGATCGTCTCGCCTCAGGCAATGGGAATGCCGATGTACGGCGAATCTTTGGTGCATCCTGCTTAGAAGATAGAGTCACTTGAGAGACGACCTGAGAGACCTAAGCAAGGGAACAAATTTTCTTTCCTCGATATCAATTTAGCCAACGGGCCTCTGATGGGATGTAGAGCGTGAGTTGCTCACGCATTCATTCTCTCGGGGGCTTGCTTGTGTGATATTGAGGGTCGGGCCATGTCGCAGGCTACAAAAACTTCTACCGCTGGCAGGGATTCGGCAACGACGGCCTCACATCAGCTAGCCCTTCATCAGCTGGTGGAACGGCAGGCCGTACTAACGCCAGATGCGATCGCAGTCACCCACCAAGGCAAAACCCTAACCTACGCAGCCCTAAACCAGCGAGCCAATCAGCTAGCCCATCACTTGGTCGAGCTGGGTGTGCGGGCGGAGCAGCTGGTTGCCATTAGCGTAGTGCGATCGCCCGAGATGATCGTCGCCTTCTTGGGAGTTCTCAAAGCCGGTGCCGCCTACGTCCCCATCGATCCTGATTATCCAGCAGTTCGCAGGCAGTACATTCTCTCCGATGCAGATGTAAAGATTGTGCTGACTCAGGCGGCCTTAGCTCACGAATTCGAGAGGCTTACCGAAAGCGAGCCTCAACTGATTTGTTTAGATAGCGATGCTGAGCTGCTTGCGCAGCGACCAACGCAGAATTTGGATATTGCGATCGCGCCCAAGCAGCTGGCCTACGTCATCTACACCTCTGGGTCCACGGGCAACCCCAAGGGCGTGATGGCCCATCACCAAGGCCTGGTAAATTACAGCCTTTCCCTCATCGAAGCCCTAGATCTGACCGCCGCAGACCGCATGCTTCAGTTCTCTACAATGAGCTTCGACTTCATCGTTTCAGAAATTTATCCCACCTTGGCCTCAGGGGGTTCCTTAGCCCTGCGCTCCGATGAAATGGTGCGCTCAACCCAGGCATTTATTGACTTCATTGCCACAGAAAAGGTGAGCGTCATCCAGTTCACCACGGCGTTCTGGCATGAGCTAGTGAATGGGATTGACCGCCTCGGCCTCTCCTTACCGCCTACCCTCAGGCTGCTGCTGTTTGGCGGCGAGAAAGCCTCCCTCAAGCTGTGCCGCCAGTGGGTACAAAAAATAGGCGACTATCCAAGACTCTTCAACGCCTACGGCCCCACAGAAGCCACCGTGATTACCACCCTGTACGACACGGTGGCAGAAGGCTATGACGGATCGGTTGATCTGCCAATTGGGCGGGCGATTCGCAATGCAAAGACCTATGTGCTCAATGAGCATTTGCAGCCGGTCGCACCCAATGAGGCTGGCGAGCTGTGCATTGGCGGTCCGGGCGTGACCCATGGCTATATGAACCTGCCTGAAAAAACGGCAAAGGCCTTTTGTGACGATCCTTTTGTGCCTGGCGGGCGGCTGTATCAGACCGGGGACCTAGTGAAAATGGATGAGACTGGGTTGATTCAGTTCATTGGCCGGGTAGATTTTCAGGTGAAGATTCGCGGCTACCGCATTGAGCTAGGCGAAATCGAAAGCTGCTTAGATCAATATCCCGCGCTAGAGTCTCAGATCGTGATTGCGAGGGAAGACACCCCTGGTGACAAGCGGCTGGTGGCCTATGTGGTGATGAAGCCTGGAGAAACGCTAGATCGGGAAAATTTGCAGGCCTTTATGCGAGAGCAGCTGCCAACCTTTATGGTGCCGTCAGCTGTTGTTGTGATGGAGGCGCTACCTAAGAATGCAAATGGCAAAATTGACCGCAAGGCCCTGCCCCTACCGATTCGTCAGGAAGCGCAGTCGCTGATCTTACCCCGTACGCCGCTAGAGTCTCAGCTCGTAGAGATTTGGCAGTCGGTGCTGTCGGCCCCGGCGGTGAGCATTACCGACAACTTTTTTGAACTGGGGGGCAATTCACTTTTGGTGATGCGGCTGTTTAGTGAGCTAGAAGCCACGACGAACTGCAAGCTGCCGCTGACTGAGATTTTTGAGGCACCGACGATTGAGCAGCTTGCAATCCGGCTAGAGGCAATTATGAGAAAATCGGCCTATTCAAGAGCGACAGGTAATCTTCTTTCTCCACTGCGGGTCGGCGAGGCTAAACCGCCGCTCTTTTTGGTTCACGATGCCGATGGTGATACGGGACTGTATTTGCATTTGGCCCGGCGGTTGCCGAGCGATCGCACCGTCATTGCCATTCGACCCAAGTTGCTAGAGAACAGCAGCAACAGTGCAGCTCTGGCTTACAGCAAAATGGAGCAGATTGCAGCCGCCTATGTAGAACAGATCAGACAGTCGCAGCCTGTAGGCCCCTACTGCCTCGGCGGACTGTGCGCCGGGGGGCTGGTCGCCTTTGAAGTGGCTTTGCAGCTAGAGGCACTGGGCGAAAAAGTCTTTTTGACCATGATGGATGCGCCTGCGCCGAAGGCACAGAAGCGTGCGGGTCGGCTCAATACCGAACGCATAGAGCGCTTCAGCCAATCGCTCGATCAGCAGAGAACGCCTGTGGAACTGATGACAAAAATCTGGAAAAAGGGCACCGGCCTGCTGCGCTACGAAGTCACCTCCAAGGCCAAAAAGGCCGCGACGAACGCTATAGCCCATGCGGTGGTGTGGTGGCAAACTCGCAGTTGGCCCCTGCCCAAGCTGCTTCAGACCCTATCAATTCGAGACAGCCTGGTCTTTGCCTACGAGCAGTATCAGCCCAAATGGCTCTTTTCGGGTCATCTGCTGCTGGTGCGCGCAACCGTAGGCGATGGCTCGACGGCTGACTTGCCCTACATCGAAGAATACGCCGATCCGCTGCTGGGCTGGGCACCGTTTTGCAAGCAGTCCATTACCACCTTCGACGCATCGGGTGGACATTCGAGCATGCTGACAGATGAAAATGTGTCGGCATTGGCTGAAGCAGTGGACGGGGCGATCGCATCCTTTATCGCAACCGATACGAGAACAAAAGTCGCTGTGAATAGTGAACAGCAGCGTGCGATCGCGCCATAAACATCTTATTCAAGCAACCCAACCAAACGTTTCGCCTCCGCCCATCTCATAAAGTCTCTTTTCAACACTTCCAGGTTTTACTGTCATGATTGCCACGCCAACATCGCCTCAACCAGCAGACTACACCCAGTCCCTTATCGACTGGAAAGCAGAAGACTACGCAGTCTTTGGGCGAAAAAACCAGCTCTTTCACCATGGCTACCACACCCTGCCCCTCTTCAAAAAAGAGACCCTCATCGACGTTCTCGACAACTATCCGCGCCAGTGGCTACAAGCCTTTACCATGGGGCCTGATCCGACCATTCGCTCAGACTGGCAGAGCGTTGACATACACCCAAAAAGCAGCGGCCAAGACATCTGGCAGGCCGTCGAAAAAGGCCGACTGTGGCTCAACCTGATTTTTCTACAAAAGTTTAGCCAGGACTACGCCGACCTGGTAGAAGGGATGTATGCGCACCTGGGAGAACATTGCCCTCACCTCTGCGGCCCTCAGGCCAGCTTCACCACGCTGCTCATCTCCTCACCCGGTGCCCAAGTGTATTACCACATGGACCAGTCGCCAAACATGCTCTGGCACATGAACGGCAAAAAAAAGCTATGGGTGTATCCAGCGATGGACCTGCGCTTAGTTCCCCAAAACTTTTTAGAAGAGATTTACTCTGGGGAAGTATCAGAATTCTTACCCTATAAAAGAGAGTTTGACGACTACGCCGAACAATTTTTGCTAACGCCTGGCACTGTCGTTTCTTGGCCGCACAACTCTCCTCACCGCATCGAAAACCTCTCAATGAACGTATCGCTCACCACCAGCTACGATGCCCCCCTAGGCAGACGGCGAGAGCTGGTACAAAAGGCAAACCGCTATCTCCTACGTAATCTTGGCATCCAAAACAGATCCATAGAAGAAGTCGGCATTCGCCCTACCATCAAACGCTTTAGCTACCGCGTAATCAACAAACTTAAGCCCTTCAAACCAACGAAACATCCTCACGACGACTACATCACCGATTTTCAAATAGACCCCGCTGCTCCAACAGGCGTACGCCGCCTAGAAAATGCTGTGACAGCGTCTTTCTCAAAGCATCGATATCGATAAGGAGAAAAAAACAAGCGCGAAAAGTAAATGACAAGAGGCTGTGAAATCTTTGACATCAAAGATTTCACAGCCTTTTTATTGCTACATGAATGTTTTTCAGCCATTCTCTCCTAAGGAATATTTGTATCTTGAATTACCTGTTAAATCTCTATCGCTT
>JBCBIK010000060.1:0-24844 GCA_038524545.1 Cyanobacteria bacterium J06623_4
TAAAACCATGCCGAAGACCAGCACTGCTGTCGTCAAAATTTCGCCGCCCATGTCTCAATTATCTCCTTTTTTTATAATGAATCCATCAAAGGAGACTCAGCCTCGTGACAGAAAGAGAAGCTTGTCCCTTCAAAGGACACCAAGAGCATCGACCTCAAAAGGCCAAATTTGCTTGGATTTATTCGCTATTTTAGAGCGTTTTGTGACGGTCGATTGATTTTTTCCCGTGGTAGCATTGCCTGCTCAGCTCTGCAAAAGTGCGCTGTGCCTAGATATTCAGACACCGCACAATGTCCCCATATCGCCCCTTAGAATTTATACAAAGACTCATCTCTACTCTAGTAAGCGATTATCTATCACCCCCTGTTAATCTCCTCACCGATTTTTTTAGTTTATGACTGCCGCATCCTCGACTGCGCACCGCCGCACTTCTCTATCTCAACAACGCCATTCAGCAGAAAATAACGGAACAGCCAAAAGCGAGCGTCATCAGTCAAAGCCTAGACTGGTCGTGACGTTGGGTGACCCGGCAGGCATTGGCCCAGAAGTCGTGCTCAAGGCCTTGTGCGACCAGCGCTTTGAGCAGCAGGCAGAGATTACGGTCATTGGCGATCGCACCCTGCTCTCCCGCACCTATCAAACGCTCAAAGCAAACGCGCCTCACGGCCACTTCAGGCATCCCGACAGCCTGAATGTGGTTGACCTTGCCCTGCCAACATCAATCACCTCGGGCGTGGCCTGGGGTGAGGGAAACCACTACAGCGGCGAAGTGAGCTTCCGAACTCTGCAGCAGGCGATCGCCCGCACCCTCGAAGGGCAGTTCGACGGCATCGTCACCGCGCCCATTGCCAAATCGGCTTGGCTCGCAGCAGGTCACAGCTATCCCGGACAGACCGAGCTGCTAGCCGAAATGTCTAATACTCAGCAATTCGGCATGCTATTTGTGGCCACATCTCCCCACAACAGCTGGCCACTGCGCACCCTGCTCGCCACCACACACATCCCACTCAAAGCGGTGCCTCAATCCCTGACATCAGCGCTCATGACCCAAAAGCTAGAGCTGCTGATACGCTGCCTAGAACAGGACTTTGGATTATCAGAGGCAAGGATTGCGATCGCAGGACTCAATCCTCACAGTGGCGAGCAAGGTCAGCTCGGCCAAGAAGAGCAAGCCTGGCTCATCCCCTGGCTCACCGAACAGCAGCACCGCTTTCCTCACCACCAGCTTGATGGCCCCATCCCACCAGACACCCTTTGGGTGCAGCCAGGGCAAGCCTGGTACAGCGACGCTCCGGCTGCGCAACCCGCCCACGACGCCTATCTAGCGCTCTACCACGACCAAGGGCTCATTCCCGTTAAGCTGCTCGCCTTCGACCTAGCCGTCAACACCACCATTGGACTACCGTTCATCCGCACATCACCGGACCACGGCACCGCCTTCAATATTGCTGGCCAGGGTATTGCTAGGCCGCAGAGCACAGAAGCAGCCCTCAACTTGGCCATTGAGCTAGTAAAGCAACGGGTCAGCCAAGGCTAATTGGTAGCGCTAGTTTTCAGCATGAATTGGAGCGTCAGAACAGGCTCAGCTGCTCAGATGGCTTGGCTAGGTGCAGCCAAGGCAAGGGAGGAACAGGCAGGTTGTCGGCTTCCAATCGTTCCTGAAAGTACCTAGCCACCGAAGGCGACTCCACCTCCATCGGACAGTGCACAAAAAAGTACACCTGCTTACCTGCCGCGAGCCAGTCGCCTACCCAGCGCACCCACTCGGTCAAATAGTCTTGATTGCGCAGCACTTTCGGGTGGCTAATGTAGCGAACGACGGCAAAATCTGCCGTGACCTCCGGCTGCAGAGGAACGTTAGGCTTGCGGCGGTTGGAATGTAGCTGCGGGTCGACCTCACCCGACTGCTCGTGGGCATACATCGTCCGGCTATCGAGTAGCACTCTACCCACACCCAGCTGCGTCAGCAGCTTACGGAGCCGTCCAGCGCCCGCCGGTTTAAACCAATCTAAGTGGCGCACCTCCACCGCTATCGGCACATCCCGGCAGGGCCAAGCCGCCAAAAACGCAGCCAAATCGTCAAAATTCGCCGGGCTGTAGCTAGGTGGCAGCTGCACCATCACTGGCCCTAGCCGCTCACCCAGGCCCTTCATAAGGTCTAAAAATGACAGCGCCTCAGACAGGTGAGGCATCAGTCGCCCATCGTGGGTCACCAAGCGCGGCAGCTTTGGGCAAAAGCGAAAGTCGGGGGGTGTTTGCTCAGCCCATCGCTGCACCATCTCAGGAGAAGGCACCGAATAAAAAGTCGTATTGCCTTCTACCGTCAGCATGCGCTCACCGTAGAGTTTCAAAAAGTTTGTGGGCTGACTCTTCGCTGGATAAAAACGCCCAACCCACTCCTTAAACGCCCAAACCGCGCAGCCAATTCGAAAATTTAGCAAATCGGCATCAGTTTGCTGCCCCAGATGACTCGCCATACAAGATTTCTCAAAAACTCTAAAAACCGCCCATAGTCTTTCTCAGCGGCCTGTCTTTCTCAGCAGAATGTAAGAATCTGCGAGGGAAGTCTCTATATATTAGGACTGAAACTTGTCACTGCCCGCGCACCGCCGACTATGGTCTTTCCTCGTATCCTTCCTGACTGGCAGCTACCAGCCCATCAGGCGACTGCCGAAAGCGTTTTCTTCAATCGCAAGAAATCTAGGCGGCAATTTCTCAAAACTGTTGCTAGCGCTGGGATTGGGTTAGGTGGAGCGATCGCACTCAACAGCTGCCGTCCCCCGCTCAAAGAATCCGACCGGGCAGAATTTGAACGCACCCTAGGCCGAAACTTATCCAATATCCGCACAAATCCTCGCTTCACCAGCGCAGGAGATCGGGCAATTACAGAGCAGCAATACGCTAGCCGGTTCAATAACTTCTACGAATTTGGTGGCACCAAAAATATTTGGCGCAAGGCGCAGGCACTGCCCACAAAAGACTGGAAACTCACGGTCACGGGTCTGGTCAATGAGCCCAAAACTTACGACCTTGATGACTTACTCAAAGCCTTTCCCCTCGAAGAGCGCGTCTATCGCTTCCGCTGCGTAGAAGCCTGGGCCATGGTCGTGCCCTGGATCGGCTTCCCCATGCAGCAAATCATCCAAGCCGTCAATCCCAAACCTACCGCCAAGTTTGTCCGCTTCGAATCCTACTTCAATGCTGCTGTGATGCCCGGACCGGGCGTCTCACTCAACAGCCTCCCCTGGCCCTACCAAGAAGGACTACGCATCGAAGAAATGGCCAACGAACTGGCATTCTTTGCGGTGGGTGCCTACGGGCGCACATTGCCCAAACAGCACGGCGCACCCATTCGCATGGTAGTCCCATGGAAGTATGGCTTCAAAGGGGCAAAATCCATCGTTAAAATAGACTTTGTCGCTGAGCAGCCTGCAACTTACTGGAACAGCATCTCTCCCAACGAATACGGCTTCGAATCGAACGTAAATCCGGAGGTTGCCCATCCTCGCTGGTCGCAAGCGCAGGAAAGACTCATGGGAGAAGGAAACAACTGGGACTGGAAAAAACAGCCAACGCTCATGTACAACGGTTACGGTGAATACGTCGCTAGCTTATACAGCTGAGTTAACCTAAGCCATGCTTAGTTCCAAAGGTTTTGCGCCATGCATGAACACATTGCCACCCCTCACTATCCGGCAGTCATCTGGGCGTTTACCTACCGGCATATGAAAATCGAGATCACCACATCCCGCTATCAGGAGCAGCAGGTCTACTCCGCATGGGTGACCTATGCCACCGGCAGCGCTGTCGCTGTGCCCAAGGCCCCTACGCGTGAACGTGCGATCACCCAAGCCAAACAGTGGATTCACAGACACTTCAGCTGGCCAGAACCAGAATAACCATGGCCACTAGGTATTCCCAGATCCCAAGCATCACAAAAGTCTTGGCGATCACCTACCTGCCCTATCTTGCAGAGATACCCATTTCAGCCCGCAATGTATCAACTGATTTAGTCCAGTTGATACGTTCCCGTATATCCATGCAAATACTCAGATAAAGATATTACACACCGGGCATACTAGGCGCACACCCAAGTGCACACAGAGAGGCAAAAGCGTCTCGTCATTCAGGCATTCAGCCGATGTGAGCACTCAATATGCTTGCGCCATGTGAGCAACACCCATATTTCCTTCATTTCAGCGGCGTCTTCAGTTTCAGATAGAGGCCGCACCATCCAAGCCTGCCGCAGCGACGTGAGAAGCGCGGGTAGCTGCTGCATGCCTTCTCATCGTTCACCGATCAGCCATGACGACCGATTTCTCACCAGCACCCACCTTCCTCCAGCGCCTAGGCAGCTTCCTCACTGGTCCAGCCAGTGAAGCAGACCGCCAGACCGCTCGTTTTCAACAGGTCCAGCTACACGCAGTAGAAGTCATCGCACCCCTCACAGCGCCCGATAGCTTTTACGACTACGCCGCCGATGGAGATGAGCCCGCCGATCTTGCGCTTACCAGCCTCATCCCCTCCGAACTCGCCCTACTAAACCTACCTCACGCCAGACCAGAAGCCATGCCAATCCAGACCACAGATCCATCGCTATCCAGCTCAGATGTACTAGCCGCAGACCTAGCTGACCTCACCCCTGCTGGCCTTATCAGCCTAAACCTTCAGAAGAAAGCCCGCCCAACCCTCGAAGGCAAGCAGCCACTACCCGACCTATCTTCTCTACCTCGAGAAAACAGACAGACAGCGAGCAGAGTAACGGCTAAAGCATCCATGCTTCCTATGCCTGCCCAATACTTTGAGGACGTAAACGCGCTCTTGGCAGATATGCTCGATCAGCAGCTGCGCCAGACCCGCCACAACGAACAGCTCGGCGCCCTCGTCAAACAGTTACTAGGTCAAATCGCCCTGCAACAAAGACAGCTCAACGCCCTCGGTCACGATAGCTACAGCGATATTCAGCAAATAGTGAGCAGCTGCCTGTCGGGTAAGCCTTGGAGCCACCGCTACGACGATTAGGACCTGCTTTCCTCGCAAATAGCTTGAGAAGACATACCGTTACAGACCTAAAACTGGCTCAAGAAGCGCAAGTCACTGCTATACAGCCGCCGAATATCGTCAATTTTGCTCTGCACCATTGCCAAACGTTCTACGCCTAGTCCAGCAGCAAACCCAGAATAAATCTCTGGATCGCAGCCAACGGCCTGCAACACATTCGGGTCGATCATGCCGCAGCCCATCACCTCTAGCCACTGCCCTTGCCAGCGGACATCGACCTCGGCAGACGGCTCGGTGAAGGGGAAATAGCTCGGACGAAAGCGCACTTCAATATCACCAAACAACGCCTCTAAAAAGAGCTGCACGGTACCGCGCAAATCGGTGAAGGTAATGTCTTTGTCTACCGCAAAAAACTCAATCTGATGGAAGACTGCTGCATGGGTAGCATCTACCGTGTCGCGCCGGTAGCAGCGGCCTGAAGCCAGCACGCGCATCGGCGGCTGGTGGTTTTCCATGTAGCGAATTTGAGTATTGGACGTGTGGGTGCGCATGAGCTGACCGCCGGGCAGATACAGCGTATCTTGCATGTCGCGGGCGGGGTGGTCTGGCAAAAAATTCAGCGCTTCAAAGTTGTAGTAGTCGCTCTCAATTTCTTGGCTCTGGGCCACCGTGTAGCCTAGGCCTACGAAGATGTCGGTAATTTGGTCGATGATGCTGTTGATCGGATGTACCCTTCCTTGGGGGCGATAGACGCCTGGCATGGTCACATCCAGCGTCTCAGCAGCCAGCTGTGCGCGAATCTGCGCGGCCTGCAACTCAGTCTTTCGCTGCTCTAACTGAGACTGTAAAGCCGTCTTCGCCTGGTTGGCCAATGCGCCTATTTTGGGACGGTCTTCGGCTGAAAGCTTACCCATGCCGCCCAATACTTTGGAAAGGTCTCCTTTTTTGCCCAGGTATTTAACGCGGGTTTTCTCTAGCTCATCTAGGCTGATAGCTGCGCTAATGTCATCTAGGGCGCTACGCTGAACGGCACTGAGCTGAGATTCTATTTCGGTTGAGGTGATGGCGCTCACAGGTGGGGACTCCAGACAGAAGCAGTTACAGAAGCAACTGAGGGCTTGCAAATTAGTCTATGGTAACCTGCCAGGGAGAGCTAGACGCCTCCATTAATTGGAATAGACGAACCACATATGAACATCTTAGTGAGCAATGACGATGGCATCTTTGCCCTAGGAATACGGGCGCTGGCCAATGAGCTTGCCGCAGCGGGCCATCAGGTAACTGTGGTGTGCCCCGACCGAGAGCGCTCTGCAACAGGGCATGGCCTAACACTGCATCGCCCGCTGAGGGTAAACCAGGTGGAGGAGGTTTTTGATGCGGGCGTAGCCGCCTGGGCTTGCTCGGGCACGCCGTCTGACTGCGTAAAGCTCGCGCTGGATGCGGTGCTGCCAAGCCCACCCGATTTTGTTGTGTCAGGCATCAATCATGGGGCAAACCTGGGCACCGATGTGCTCTATTCGGGCACGGTTTCGGCTGCGATGGAGGGCGTTCTAGAAGGTATTCCTGCGATCGCAATCAGCCTAGCCAGCTTTGCCTATAAGAATTTTCAACCCGCCGCGCAGTTTGCCGCCAAGCTCGTCTCTCGGCTAGAAAAGCAGCCGCTAAACCTGCCCATCTTGCTCAATGTAAATATTCCACCCGTGCCAGCCGAAGAGATTCAATCGCCCGTAATTGCCCGCCAGGGGATTCGGCGCTATTTTGACCAGTTTGAAAAGCGCGTCGATCCCCGAGGAAAAATTTACTACTGGCTGGCCGGAGAAGTCATGGAAGAGGGGGAGGCTGAAATGCTAGAGCCGCCAGAAGGAATCGCAGAGAGCCAGGCAGCGGCTGCAGAGCGACAGGCGCTCAATGGCCTCTTTATGACCGATGTGCGAGCCATCAAAAAAAATCACATCACCATCACACCCCTGCAGTACAACCTTACGGCTTACACAGCGTTGGACTTTATCGACCGGTGGAAAGCGGCAACGATCTAAAAGTTCACACAGAAGTTCACACAGAAGTTCACACAGAAGCTATGCCAGGAGCCATGTAAAGACTGTGATGTAAAAGACCAAGACAAATGCGATCGCTCCCCTAAGATGGCAATCGACTTCACACCTAGTTCGCTCTATTTCACTCGGTAAAAAGGGTTCAGCAAATACAGCAATCAAAGGAGATGGCAAAATGGACAACCTCGCATCACAACAGTCCAAACCTGCAGAGCAGGCACTGCTAAACAGCCTGTCTGCAGAGCAGCTCAGACTCGTCGCCAACTGGTTGAGAGAAGAACTCACGCTCAACCCCAAAGAATATCAGCCCGACTCTACTCGCACCCAAAAGCGCCTGAGCTTCATTGCAGACCGTTTGGACAATGTGGCAGAGCGGAAAGACACTGGCGAACCCGCTACACCAGAAAATACAGCTCCATCAGAAGAGGAAAAACCCTGGCGATTTAGCGACGAATACTGGGAAAAGTACGAGTCTGAAGACGACTAGTCCACATTTTTCGGCCAGAAAGGCTTTACCATGCTTAAAACGAGCTAAAACAACTGTTTTACGGAGAAAATGCTCTAAGAAACAAATTTATTCAGTCTGTACCGAAAGCACGTGACATGGCTTGGGCACTATGCAAGAGGGTATTCTGTTTTCTTTGCTAGAAACAGGTAGCATCCTTATCATCTGAACAACGGGTGCGTAGAACTGTAAAAATAGACAGTAATTCCTCTAAATCACTTCACACAAAGCTCATGTCAGATCACGACGGTCAGTTTTCAATTTGCTTTTGGGGCGTTCGGGGGAGTGTCGCTTGTCCAGGACCTACCACAGTTCGCTATGGCGGTAATACAGCCTGCATTGAGATGAAGGTTGGCGGTGAGCGACTGATTTTTGATGGCGGCACAGGCCTGCGCAACTTGGGTCAAACCATGCTCGCAGAGATGCCAGTGCAGGCCAACATGTTTTTCACCCATTCTCACTGGGACCATATTCAGGGGTTTCCGTTTTTCATCCCAGCCTTTGTGCCAGGAAACCGGTTCAAAATTCACGGCGCGATCGCACCCAACGGATCCACCATCGAGCAGCGCCTCAACGACCAAATGCTGCACCCAAACTTTCCAGTGCCGCTGCAAATCATGGGCGCTGAGCTAGAGTTCTGCGATATCGACGTCGGTGAAGTGGTCAAAATTGGCGATATCGAAATCTCGAACGCCATGCTCAACCACCCTGGAGAAGCCATTGGCTATCGGGTGAGCTACAAAGGACACTCTGCAGCCTACATCAGTGACACGGAGCATTTTCCTGGCCGTCTAGATGAAAATGTCTTTGGCCTGGTGAAAGATGCCGACGTAATGATTTACGACTGCACCTACACAGACGACGAGTACTACGACGAAAAAGCCAGCAAGATAGGCTGGGGACACTCCACCTGGCAAGAAGCCGTCAAGCTCGCAAAAGCAGCCAACGTCAAACAGCTGGTGATCTTCCACCACGACCCGACACACACCGACGACTTTATGGACGATATCGTCCGCCAGACTTCTCAGGCCATGCCCGGTAGCATCGTAGCCAAAGAAGGCATGGTGCTGGAGCTGATCGCAGAAGCCTCTCCTGCAGTCGCAGCCGTGTAGAAATCGAGCCCTGTAGAAATCGAAGTAATCAAATCTAGACGCGCTAGCATTGACGTCCTGGCTATATGTCAGAATGTAAAGCGTGTGGATTACTTCTTCTCTCAAGGCGGCAAAGACCCCTACAAATATTGCGCTGGGCAACTTCGACGGCGTTCACCTGGGCCATCAGCGAGTGATGGCCCAAGTCGTGCATGGCGGCCTAGAAAAAGCAGCCGACGATGCGCTTACTCCAGCGTGGATTGAAGCACTGCACCAAAGCGTGACGGCAGCTGGGCAAAGCAGCTGGCCTGCCGACACCGATCAGCCGCCTGTAGACGGCACAGATGCCAAGCAACTAGTGCCTTACAAGACCGTTGTCACCTTCTCACCCCATCCCCAAGAATACTTTTCTGGCGTTTCGAGACCCCTGCTCACACCCGTCCCCGAAAAAGCCTGGCAACTGGCACGGTTAGGGATTCGTCAGCTGGTGATGCTGCCTTTCGATCAGGCACTGGCAGCACTGACGCCAGAGGCCTTTGTGCAGCAGGTACTGATAGAGGGCTTGCAGGCCAAGCATATCAGCGTAGGCAGCGATTTTCGCTTCGGTGCGGGCCGCAGTGGGACCGCCGATCAGTTGAGTGCGATCGCAGCTACTTACGGCGTTCCAGTTACCCAAGTCTCTCTAAGGCATGAGCAGGGCGATCGCATCAGCAGCTCCCGCATCAGAACCGCGCTGCAGGCAGGCGATCCTGCCACAGCCACCCAGCTATTGGGCCGCCCCTACACGCTCACAGGCCGCGTCGTCAAAGGAAAACAGCTGGGACGCACCATTGGCTTTCCTACTGCAAACCTGCAGATACCCAGCAACAAATATCTCCCTCGCACAGGTGTGTATAGCGTTCGGGCCTACGGCATTGCAGACGCACCGCTACGGGGCATCATGAACATCGGCCATCGGCCCACCGTCAATGGGAAAGCGCTGAGCGTCGAAGTGCACCTGCTGGACTGGGACGGCGATCTCTACGGTCAGCTGCTCACCGTCAGCCTCGAAGGGTTTGTGCGGGCAGAGCAAAAGTTTGCCTCTCTTGAGCAACTAAAGCAGCAAATCGCAGAAGACTGTCAGCAAGCCATCAACACGCTCGCTAGAACCAGCTAAACCGCCACAAAATTTTAAGCTTATCTACAGCAAACCACGGCGCTGAAACGTCCTGTATAACGGCGCTTTCACCTACTCTTAACCTAGCCTACGTATGATCGATAACTAGAAAGTATCCAATATTTTCAGGAAATATCTACCGCTATGAGTTTTAAGCGTCGGAAATTTTTGTTGTTTTTAGGGGCGGCTGCAGGTACAGCGGCCCTTGGCCCCCTCGGCTGTCAGAGAACCACACCCGAAGTCTCCGGCAGCGCAACTTCAGGCGGAGCAGTTCCCGGGAATGCAGCTTCGGGCGGTAGTGTCGCCGGAGAAGTCGCTACCGGAGAAGTCGCCACCACGACAGCAACGCCCTTCAAACCCGTCAAAAGCCCTATGCCCTACGGCGCTGTGAAAGTTAGCGCTGAGCGGCAGCCCATCGAATACGCGCAATACGCCATTCAAGACGATATTGTCTTGCCGAATGGCTTTACCTACGACGTGATCGCCTCATGGGGAGACCCCGTTGGCGACTCTCGCTTCGGCTACAACAATGACTACTTATCGTTTGTGCCGACCGGGCCCGACACCGGCTACCTCACGATTAACTTTGAATACATCAGTAGTGGTACTTGGGAGCAAACTTACAACCAAGTGCTCGGCAAGTCCCTGCCTTTTGATGAGGTGACAGAGGCCTTGCGCAAGCTAGAAGGAGAAGAAGTAGACGCTTTCGCCCTGCCCGATGGCGACCCTCTCAAGGCGCAGATTTTAGAAATTTCGAAAGAGGCGCTCACTGACCAAGGACTAGGGGTTATTGCCATACAGCGCGAGGCAAACGGTCAGTGGAAGCGAGTGCCCAATGAGAGCGATCGCCGCGCTTCTGGCATCGCCGGACTAGAAGATGGTAACTACCTCCAGGCCACTGGCCCAGCCGTTTCCATCTTCACCAAAAACAGCGTCCAAGGCTACAAAGACGACCTAGGCGACCAGATTATTGGCACCTTTGGCAATTGCGCGGGCGGCACCACCCCGTGGGGCACCGCCTTGAGCGCAGAAGAAAACATTCAATATCAAGTGCCAGAGGCCGTCTACAGCGATGGGTCCTCATTTGAACCCAGCACACAGGCCTTTAACGCCGGGCTAGATGGCCAAGGCAACGTATTTGGCCTAGCTGGCAACAAATATGGCTGGATTGTGGAAATCGATCCGGCTAACCCTACGGACTACGGCACAAAGCACACCTGGATGGGCCGCTATCGCCACGAGGCGGTCGGCATTCGCGCAGAGGCAGGTAAGCAGCTGGCATTTTACTCAGGGTGCGATCGCCGGGGCGGCCATGTCTACAAATTCATCAGCCAGGGCACTGTTCAAGACCCCACCGACAAAGCCAACTCCCAGCTACTCGCCGACGGCATGCTCTACGGCGCCAAGCTCAATGCTGACGGCACCGGCACCTGGGTCCCCCTTGCACCCAGTACCCCAGTAAATCCGGTCTTGCCTAGCAGCGCAGTTGGCGGCATGGTCACCCTGCCCAAGCGCCCCGATGGCGGGTTTGAAAAAGTTGAAGAAGATGTGATCGCCAGCCAGTTCAAAGACACATTCGCTACCTTGGGAGACCTCTACGAAGGCTCCGACGAAGAAAAGCAAGGCGCCATCCTAATCGATGCTCACTTCGCTGCAAACGCAGCAGGCATCACACCGACCGCCCGCCCCGAAGATACCCAAGTCTCCTCAGACGGGACGCTCTTTATCGCTTTCACCTCCGGTGCCGCAGGCGGAGACGGCGGCCCAGACAAAGCCATCTTTGTAGGGCCAAAAGGAGAAACCGACTACGAAGCTGGCTGGATCATGAAGCTCATAGAAGATAACAACGACCCAGCGTCGCTCACCTTCAAATGGGAAATGCTAGCTATCGGCGGCGAACCAGCCGACGGCGGTATCGGCTTTGCCAACCCAGACAATCTAGAGTTCGATTCAAAGGGCAATCTCTGGGTCGTCACAGACATGTCTACTAGCACTCACAACAAAGCCGTCCCCACCAGTCGTAAAGACGAATCGGGCGAACCCATCGCGGGTAAAGGGCTACTGGGCATCTATGGCAACAACTCTCTCTGGCAAATCCCGCTCTCAGGCGAAGACGCCGGAGAAGCCAAAATGTTTGCCTACGGCCCCATGGAATGCGAGCTGACAGGTCCCTTCTTCACAGAAGACAGCACAACGCTGTTTATCGCTGCACAGCATCCGGGTGAGCGTAACGGCATCCGGGAGAGCATGGCCACAGAGACCCGCGATTTTGAACTCAAAACCACCGATGGCAAGACCTTCTTACAGCAAAGAGAAGTCCCTGTCGGCTCCAACTGGCCAGCTAAGAGCGAGGGCGCACCGCCCAAGCCTTCTGTCGTCGCCATTCGGCGCACAGAGCCAGGCCTCAGCATCGTGTAAGCTACTTGGATGACTCTATCTGACACCCTGTCTAGCACACTTTCTGACACCCTTTGGCAAGCGAACCAGCCCCTCGCCGACGCCTGCTTACGCAATCCCTTCGTACAGGGCATCGGCGATGGTTCCTTGCCAAAAGACAAATTCGTTTACTACGTCGGGCAAGACGCGTTCTTTTTAGAAGCCTTTGCCCGCGCTTACAGCATCGCAGCTGCAAAAGCGCCCGATTGGGAAAGCTTCCAAGTATTTCATAGCTTAGCGGCAGGCGTTCTACAGGAGCTAAACCTGCACCAGAGCTATGCCGATAGCTGGGATGTAGATATCAACGCTATTGAGCCTGGCTCGGCCACTCGGCAATATACCGACTTTCTGTTGGCGACAGCCTGGCAGCAACCAGTCGGGCTTACAGCTGTAGCGATGTCTCCCTGCATGCGCCTGTACGCCTACCTTGGTCAGCAGCTAGCAAAAGGTGGCATACCAACCCACGCCTACCAGGACTGGATAACGACCTACAGCAGCGCAGACTTTGAGCCCCTGGCAAAGCAGCTAGAATCGCTTGTCGATCAGCACGCGACAGATACGCCGCTCACTCGTTCCACCTATCGGTATGCCATGGTGTGTGAGCGAGACTTCTTCCAGGCAGCCTGGGAGCAATAGTCTTCCCAGCTGCCAAGCATCAGACCTACGCTACTCCTCTACATACATCTCAGGCTCTACCGCGAAGTTATTCAAACGCCCAGAATCATCCACTACGTAGCCATCGGTAGTCTTCAGGTCGCTATCGGCTTCGCTAGCCTTTGCATCTTCAATCACCTGCTCATTTTTTTCGACGTCGCCTCCGGGCATTGTACGGGTGCCCGCTGGCTGAACAGCCTCGCCCACTGGCTGAGCGACCTGCACCGCCTGCTGGTTACCAGCCGCCCCTTTACCGGGTTCCGCACCCAGCTTAATATCTTCGTTCTTTTCAGTCGCCATGACGCTCTGCCTCTCTGACCTGTTTATGACATGATCAACTGTAGTGCGCGGCCATTTGCCCAGAAGTCCTTCATCGGGCATGTTTTCTCTCCGCCTTTTGGGCGAGATCAGATTGCGCGAGATCAAATTGCGCACAGATAGCGGCAGGCACCCCCATGAAATGGTTTGTCAAAATTGAAAAAGGTATCGTGGATAAGCCCAGGTTTGACCAGTTTGTCCCGGCCCATGTTGCCTACGTCAAAACGCTCATAGACCGAGGTCATCAGGCCAAAACTGGCTATTGGGCGGAACGGGGGGGCGGTATGCTACTTTTTACAGCGGGCTCAATGGAGGAAGCAAAAGCTATCGTAGAAGCAGACCCTCTCATCGAAAATAACTGCGTCGACTACGAACTCCATGAATGGTGCGTTGTAGCGGAGTAGAGTGTCGCGGAGAAATCAGTATCCCTTTCCTCAAGTCCACAGTCAGCCCTTTCACCTCATGGCACAATCAAGCAAATCCAAAGATAGCGGCGGTGGCATCAAGGTTGTCGCCGACAATCGTCAGGCTCGCTATCAGTATGAAATTTTAGATACCTACGAAGCGGGCATCGTGCTGACTGGCACAGAGGTTAAGTCTATTCGAGAAGGCAAGGTAAACTTGCGTGATGGCTATGCCAACGTTAAGCGAGCAGAAGTGTGGCTCCACAACGTGCACATCTCACCCCACAGCATGACAAACCTGGCCTACAATCACGAACCCAGACGCATCCGCAAGCTGTTGCTGCACAAGCAAGAAATCCGCAAGCTCATCGGTCAGGTAGAGCAAAAGGGATTGACCCTCGTCCCGCTAAAAATGTATTTGAAAGGGGGAAAAGTAAAGGTCAGCTTCGCCCTCGGCAGAGGTAAAAAGCTTCACGACAAGCGAGACAGCCTGAAGAAAAAGCAGGACAAACGCGAGATGGCTAGGGCCATGAAAGCAGCCAATCAGTAGCGGCTAATTACAGCAGCAGATTAGCCAACGACAGCATCGGACTATCGACAGCTCACATGCCTAGCCGTTGCAAGTTGCCCGGTCAATCGTATCGACCACCTGCTCATAAATTTCTTCTGCTTCTTTTGGGGTGTTGCCAATGCAGGTGAGCCCAAGCTTGCCATATTCACTCAGGCACCCCATCAGATGAAACACTACGCCCACCCCGTCGATGGAGCTGAAGTGCAGCTGTTCACCCATGATGATGTCCATGAGATCGTTGGGTAGCAGCCCCCGGTAGGCATCTTTTTGCAAATTGTCGGAGGCTCGGTAGTATTTCGCCTGGCCGTTTTTTGTGTAAAACTTGCCATCTTCGAGGCTGTAGGTACCGTTGGTGAGTAGCTTGAGCGCCATAAACGGGTGAGTCGTCCCGCCTTTTCGCAGGTTAATTTCGATTGCCTGCAGGTTCCAGGGCTGGGCGTCATTGTCGGGTTGGGGCACTGCGATAAAGTCGACGCTGTAGCGTTCGAGCGCGCCTTTTGCGGCTAGGTTTTCGCCAACTTTTCGGCCCATCTCCTGCAGAGCCATGCGATAGGCATCGTCGGCAGGAAAGGTACAGCCCAAGAAGATTTGATCATCTGGGCCACCGAGCACCTGGTCGTGGGTAGAGAGAATTTCGACCTCGCCGGTAGGGGTGACGCGCCCCTGAACGCTGGGCGAATATTTCTCTTCACCTTCTACGAAGGCTTCAGCGATCGCACCCAACTCTTCAATCTTCTTCTGAAAAGTCTCCCAGGTTTCGGTCTTACATTGAAACCTCAGCTGGGGCCAGGCAGCTTCTATGGCAGCAACCCGAACAGCATGGTCAGCAACAACATGGTTAGAGCTGTGGGGCGACACCGTAGCCAGCTCATCGAGTGAAAAGAGCGCATTTCCCTCTCCCGAAAAGCCTTCATTTAGCTTGATTACAATGCGCTTTAGCCCGGGCTGCCGCTCCCACAGGTCAGCAGTCACCTCGGCCAAAGCCGTCGGGTCGTGGGTCAGCTTGCTGCCATCAGGAAAAGAAATGCCGCAGTCTGCAAAAATCTGCCGACTGCCGTCTTTGGTTCCCCAATACAGCAAGTCAGGATTGACAGCGAGTAGGGGTAGCTCTAGCTTCAGCGCCAGCTCCCGCTCAAACTCCGTAGAGTTGTAGCAGGTCATGTAGGCTTCGTTAGGATTGAGCTTGTCTTTTATCCGGCGGATGAGTCGGGGCCGGGCGAGGATTTTTTCGGTGAGCGATCGCAAAGAAGAATCATAAGTAGAAAACAGATCCAAGCGATCGCGCGCATGGGAGCTAGGAATCCCTGGCAACAGCTCCAGATAGTAATCCACCACGCTCGGATGCAGCGGCTGAGACGTCACGTATATCAACCGCGTCTCAGGATTGCGCAACCGAATCAAAGAAAATAGTAGTCGCTCCTCGTAGTGATGGACCCCCTGCACTTTTCTCAGCTCTTCCTGGTCGAGGCTGAGCGATGGCACGACTAAGATTTGTCGAGGACTGCGGTCAAAATCATCAATCGAGCGCCAGCGATCGCTCAGCTTACTCTGCAGCCGATGAAACCTTTCGCGATCATCGCCACTGTTCTTATTCGAGTCTTCAGCAGGGCTCAAAATAGCTTCGGCAGTGACCATGGAAGATTCCTCGCACTTAGCAGCATTCTCATCTTGAAAGCTTAGTACGCCACCGGTCAATCACTTTGATCCCAAAGAATCAAATTATTGTTTCCAAGGCCCGCTATTGAAAGCATCGGTATTGATTGAGTCAAAAAAAACCGATGCGATTACAGTCAATCGCATCGGTCTAGTTCACTTAGGAGATCCGAAAACGGAACGATGAAAAGGCCCCCTTATGGGTCAGTCTGCAAACTCTGCTGCGGCTGCAGATAGGCAATCATTTGCTCGACGCCGCGCTGAATCCGACGGGTAACCGTCATGGGGCTAACGCCGATGCGCTCGGCCACTTCCTTCCGAGAGAGCCCTTTGAAGAAAACAAACTCAATGGCAGAACGGGTTTTTTCTTCGAGCTGATTCATGGCCCGTTGAATCTGCTGGCGATCTTCTTCTAGGCCTTGAAGCAGCTGGTAGTGCACATCGGGCAGCGTGTCGCCCAGCGTGATGCTCGAATCAATCTGATGACAGACCGTCGCATCTAGGCTCAGAGGCATCCGGTTTTTGTTAGCTAGCTTGACCTGTCGCCATTCTTGAACGGAGACAGAGAGCGCCTCAGCCATCTCAATGTCAGAAGGCTGACGGCCATACTTGCGAATCAGCTCAGTTTGGCGCTTTTGGCCTTCCTTTTGTAGGTCTTGCCAGCGGCGGGGAATCTTGACAGTAGTGCCGCGATCGCGCAAGAAATGCAGCATCTCTCCGCGAATGTAGGGCACTGCAAAAGAGCTGAACGCGCAACCTTGCCCCGGGTCAAAACGCTCAATCGAGCGAATCAAACCGATGTATCCAATCTGCTCAAGATCCTCATAGGGCTCAGCGCACTGATGGCTGACCCGATGGGCAATCTTACGAACTAACCCAGCATTGAGTCTGACTAACTGATTCCGAAGCTTGACCGAACGATCCACCTTGTACTGCATGAGTAATTCCATGCCGCGGGATCGAAGTTGTGCCGATTTAGAAGAAGCCATATTTACTGCAGCGTTAACTGCGTCGAAGCGGTGTTGCGTGAATTAAACTCATTCTCGGAAAGTGATCCTTTCGTCACCATCGTTGAAACACGGTAGTCACGCGCAGTCACTGGCGATCACTTAGGCGGATACACGCAAAAAGTCATTTCCATAACCCCTCTAAAAGCCTCAAAAAAGCTCTATCCAAAAGGATTTCAGCGATTTCAAGAAATAGTTATACGAATAATTACGCTAATTTCAAATTTTGCATCTTTGGCTTGCCTCACCTACCCGAAGGCTCTAAAAAAGCTCAGTTTTTTTACCGCGTATTTACGGGAGTTCACTGCTTTTTTTCATCACATTCACCTTCGGTCATCACGCTGAATTTCTATCATTAACGCCCACAAAAGATTTCATCTAAGGGGCTCAGAAATCAAGAGAAATGATTTAGACAAGGCAGGCATTTCAGCAAACTTTTACCAAGAGATATTCCCGGTCGTTTTACTCTCACAAGTTCGTCCTAGGTCAGGTTTACTTTCAGCTCTCAGCAAAAGATACAGAAATCCGTAATCGCAAGAGTCAAAGGAATTCAGTACACTTTTGAATGAAACAAATGAAGTGACCTTTTTTTGGAAAACCGCTTTATGAGCAATACGAGTAACTTTCGCCAGGCCATCCGCGATGCCCAGAATCAGTCGCTGATCGGGCCAAACGTGATCGCCAATGCACTGCCCTACGTAGGCGGCGGGCTGATCCTAACTGCGGTAGGGACCTTCGGCGGACTCAACGTCCTCAGGACCAACCCCGGGCTGTTTATGCCCACGTTTTTGGTGACCATGGTGGCCCAAATTGCGCTTTTCTTCTTTGCGCAAAACGTAGCTAATAAAGGAGAAAACTCCGTCGCCCTGCCCCTGCTCGCAACTTACGGATTGCTATCTGGCTACACCCTGAGCGGGCTAGTCTCCGTTGCGCTGCAGAGCAGCGGTGTCGGCATTCAGGGCGTCGGCTTTGCAGCGCTTGCCTGCGGTCTCACCTTTATTGCTGCCCGACCTATCGGCTCCAACCTCTCTGAAGAAGACGGCATGGCCCTGACCAAAACGGTGCAGCTTGGCATTATGGCCTTGGTCGTTGTGATTGTCGGCCAGTTTGTTCTGAGCTTCTTTGGAGTTTATGCACCCAACTTCTTAGAAATCGCCATTTCATCCATTGGCGTGCTGCTCTTCGTCGGTGCGGCAGTTGTCGACTTCTTCGTACTGCCCCGGACGTACACCGATGAGCAGGCCCTACCGGCAGCCCTGTCGATGTACCTGACCTACATCAACCTGTTTGTGTTTATTCTGCGCCTCTTGATTGCCATCAACGGCAGAGACTAAACTGCGTAAGCCCTCGAGCCAATGCTTTCTCCGTTAAAGATGGTCCGAATATTGACCAGATAATCGGCAAAGTATCGACAATGTCTTGTCGAAAGGAGAAAGCATTGCCGGCTCGTAATCTTTATTTGCACTCATGTTTGACACCACCACCCTAAAGCGTGAGCTAGAACAGATCAGCGATCGCCTGAGCAAAGCTCAGGACTATCTTTGACGTTCCTGCTCTCAATGCCAAAATTCAAGACCTAGAGCAGCTCTCTGCGCAGCCCGATTTTTGGGACAACCAAACCAGCGCGCAGAAGCAGCTACAAGAACTCAACGACTACAAATCGAATCTTTCACAGGTTCAGGGCTGGAACGCCAGCCTAGAAGACGCCTCAGCCATTCTTGAACTGCTAGAGCTAGAGCAAGACGACGCCCTGCTCGAAGAAGCCGAAAGCAACGTCAGCCAGCTCAACCGAGAACTCGACCAGTGGGAACTGCAGCAGCTACTTTCTGGCCCCTACGACAAAGAAGGTGCTGTGCTATCGATCAATGCTGGCGCAGGCGGTACAGATGCTCAAGACTGGGCCGAAATGCTGCTCAGGATGTATAGCCGCTGGAGTGAGCAGCAGGGCTACCGCTTTAGCATCGTAGAAAAATCTGAAGGTGACGAAGCAGGCCTCAAATCAGCCACGTTAGAAATTCAAGGTCGCTACGCCTATGGCTATCTCAAAAGCGAAAAAGGCACCCACCGCCTAGTCAGGATTTCACCTTTTAACGCGAACGGAAAACGCCAGACCAGCTTTGCCGGGGTCGAGGTGATGCCGACTCTAGAAGAAAAAGTGGAGCTGAATATTCCCGATAAAGATCTCGAAATAAAAACGTCGCGGTCTGGCGGTGCTGGTGGTCAGAACGTGAACAAGGTGGAAACTGCCGTGCGCATTACCCACTTGCCTACAGAGATTTCGGTGCGCTGTACCCAAGAGCGATCGCAGCTCCAAAACAGAGAAAAAGCCATGGCGCTGCTTACGGCTAAGCTCCTCGTCATTGCGCAAGAGCAGCGGACTCAAGCGATCGCAGATATTCGGGGCGATATGGTCGAAGCCGCCTGGGGCAACCAAATTCGTAACTACGTCTTTCACCCCTACCAAATGGTAAAAGACCTGCGTACCAACGTTGAAACAACCGCTGTAAGCGACGTTATGGATGGCGACCTAGAAGCCTTCATCCAAGCCTACCTTCGCCAAGAAAATCAGCTCGTGCAGGAAGCTGCCCTTTAGGCATCGCTTGCCTCACGCGATTCAGCATTGCCCGGTAAGCTAGTAAGTAGAGCACACCGCGAAAACGCCCCTGTGCAGTCGATTTTTCTGCCCGTTGATTTTTCTACTCGTTAATTTTTCTGTTCGTTAATTTTTCTGCTCATTAATTTCTTGATAAGGACCCCATCATGAGCCCAGATCCTGTCTCAACGACCGTCACGGAGTCATCGGCACCTGAGCCATCAACCGTATCCAAACCCAAATCGACGCTAGATGAACCTACGCCAAGCTTTATCAAGCTTGCCATGCGCAACATGGTCAAAAAAGGCGGAAAATCGCTCTATCATTTTTTTCTATCGTTTGTCGGTCTGCTGGGGCTGCTGATCGGGCTCTCGTACCTCACGCGCTAGCTAATGGCAAACTCAACTGAGTCCCTTGTGCAAGTTGAGACTTTCGTAGAGGGGAGTGCCCTTTGCGAAGTACCCGAGCTTGCGATCGCTCATTACCATCACTGGATCCAAACCTGGATGCAGTTCTTAGCACCTCAGCTCTCACCGCTCAAGGCCTACGAAGTTAGCCTTAGGCTCACTAACGACGCCGAAATTCAACAGCTCAATACCGACTACCGGCAACGAGAGACCCCCACAGACGTTCTCTCCTTTGCAGCCTTAGAGACCCCGATGCCTGGTACGGAGGCCATGCTATTACAGCAACCTCTCTACCTAGGCGACATCATCATCTCAGTAGACACAGCTCGCAGGCAGGCCCAGACCGCCCAGCATTCTCTTGCGCAAGAACTTGCTTGGCTCACCGCCCATGGATTGCTTCACCTTCTCGGCTGGGACCACCCAGACGAAGCCAGCCTCACGCAAATGCTCGATCAACAAAGAAAGCTTCTGGACCTGATCTAGAGCGTCGAGCATAAAAGTAGCAACATACCCTCCTCACGCTTTCGGCTGACCTCCCCTGTGCCACCGGCAGTGTAGACTGCAAAACAGGTCCAAAATCACGCAACAAGCCCAATATGGCATCTCCGGCACAAGCTCATTGACGCCACTCGAACTGGCCTACCTCACCTAGCTAATCAAGTTATGTTGGCGTGAAAATTGGGCAACGTTAACTGTAAAGTAACCCTACCGGAGTCTTTGCTAGGCACTCCCCCTACTGAACAAACGTCCCCGTAACAAAGAGACGCCATTTGGCCCCATCTGCATATGTTCTCTCGTGATAGTCAGTTCTCCAGCGAAAGCAAGCTTCCCCACAAAAAACCCTTGCCTCGCGAGAGCAAACTGACCAGCAGCGATCATTGCAGCCACAGCCCAGCAGCCCCTTCCGAAAATTCAGCGCTAGCGACGGGGCGATCGCAGTCCTGGCAGATTGCCCCAAACCTCTTCAGCAGCTTCAAATACGCTTGGGCCGGTATTTCCTACGCCTTCAAAACCCAGCGAAATTTTAGAGTGCACACCGGCGTTGGCACCGTTGCCATGCTGTTGTGCTGGACGCTCAAAGTCAGCACCGTTGAGATTGCAGTCGTCTGCCTCACCATCGGCGCAGTCCTAGTCATGGAAATTCTCAACACGGCCCTAGAGTCACTCGTCGACCTCACCGTCGGCCAGACCTACCACGAACTCGCTAAAATCGCTAAAGACTGCGCAGCTGGAGCCGTTCTGATGGCCGCCATCGTTGCCCTCATTATTGCTATGCTGATTTTCGTGCCCCCGCTGTGGGCTCTACTAGCGCCCTACCTCGCATAGCAAACCCATGATCATTGTGATCGACAACTACGACAGCTTTACCTACAACCTGGTGCAATATCTAGGAGAGCTGGGCCAAACCCTACCCGTCGCCCAAGATATTCAAGTCTTTCGCAACGATCAGATCACCCTCGAAGAGATCCTCGCAAAGAAACCAGACGGCATCGTCATTTCTCCTGGCCCCGGTACACCCAACGACGCCGGTATTTCGCTACGCGTGATTGAAGAACTCGGCCCCCAGTTTCCGATCTTAGGCGTTTGCCTAGGGCACCAAAGCATCGGGCAAGTGTATGGCGGTAAAGTCGTCGTCGCCCCAGAGCTAATGCACGGCAAAACCTCCCCCGTTCACCACAACAACACGGGTGTGTTCGTCGGCCTTGCCGAGCCGCTGACGGCTACTCGCTACCACAGCTTAGTAATCGACCCAGAGAGCTGTCCGGCGGTCTTAGAAGTCACCGCCTGGGTAGAAGATGGCACCATTATGGGCATTCGCCACCGAGAATATCCTCACATTCAGGGCGTACAGTTCCATCCTGAGAGCGTTCTAACGGATTCGGGCAAAGCTCTCTTAAAGAACTTTCTGGTCGAACTCACGCCGTAGACAGATTGATTGCCAAGACATTTGTGGGAAGTGGCTGGCACTGGGCGAACCGGTCCATTTCGCCAAACTGTCCTAGCGAGGCTGTGCTGAATGTCACACCATACGGCAGTATGTTTAAGACCTGTGGAAAATATTAAGGACATCATGAATCGGCGAACTCTCCTGAAATACGCTGGCGCAACCTTTGTGAGCACCCTCGGTTTGGGGTTGGCGTCTCAGTATCAGTCATACCAGGCGCAAGGCGGACCGCTCACCATCACCGCACTGGGCCATACGTCTTTTCTATTTACTGGCGGCGGGCATCGGGTTTTGGTCAATCCTTTTAAGGCCATTGGCTGCACAGCGGGCTACGCAGAGCCCACCGTAGGTGCAGATTTGGTTTTGCTGAGCAGCCGATTGTTTGATGAGGGGTTTGTGGGCGATCGCTACACTAGCAGCCAAGTCATCGAAGAACCTGGAGACTACACCGTCAGAGGGCTTTCCCTGCAGGGCGTCAGCATGCCTCACGACCGGCTAAACGGCAGACGCTTCGGCACAAACATCGCTTGGGTTTGGAGTCAAGCAGGTGTTAAGGTCGTTCATCTAGGCGGTGCTGCAGCGCCCATCGCCATCGAAGATCGGATTTTGATCGGTCGGCCAGATGTATTGCTGCTTCCGGTCGGTGGCGGGCCGAAAGCCTATACCCCCGAAGAAGCGGTTGAAGCAGTGCGATCGCTCAATCCCAAAGTCGTCATTCCGACCCACTACCGCACCCAAGCAGCCGATGCAGACACCTGCGATATCGTCGGCGTCGACCAGTTTATCGCCCTGATGGCTGGCACTCCCGTCACCCAAGGTGACAACACTCTCACCGTTGGCGCAGGGAGCTTGCCAAGTAACGGCATGCGAATCGAAGTCTTGAGCTATGCTTTTTAGATACAAGTCTTAATAGTCCAACTCATTTCAACGTTTCTCACAACGTTCAATATCCCTATGCAGAGCGAGTATCGCCAGCGTCGGCAGGCTGTGATTAGCGCCCTTGGTCAGAGCACAGCCATCTTTTGCAGCGCGCCCACAGCCGTCATGCACAACGATGTGGATCACCTGTACCGGCAAGATAGCGACTTTTTCTACCTCACTGGGTTTAACGAACCCAGCGCTGTGGCGGTACTCGCCCCTAGCCACTCAGACCATCAGTTTGTGCTCTTCGTGCAGCCCAAGGACCCCGAAAAAGAAACCTGGAGCGGCTACCGAACGGGCGTAGAGCTGGCCAAAGAAAAATACGGCGCAGACGAGGTCTATCCCATTGCGGAGCTGTCAGAAAAGCTTCCTGAATACGTCGAAAAGGCTCCCAGGCTTTACTACCACTTCGGTAATGACCGAGCCTTCAATGACCGGATCATTGCCCTGTGGCAGCACTTCCTCACCAAAATGACTAAAAAAGGCACTGGCCCGGCGGCAATTGAGGATGCCAAGCTACTGATGCAGCAGTTCCGCCGGGTGAAGAGTCCCTACGAAATCGAGAAGATTCGTCAGGCGATCGCCGTCAGCGTCGAAGCCCACAACGCCGCCAGAGAGATGGTGCGCCCTGGCGTCTACGAATACGAAGTACAGGCCACCATTGAAAATATCTTTCGCAAGGCGGGTGCGATGGGACCGGCCTACCCCACCATTGTGGCTGGCGGCGAAAATGCCTGCATCTTGCACTACGTTGAAAACAACCAGCAGCTCCAGGAAGGCGATTTCATACTGATTGACGCAGGCTGCGCCTACGACTACTACAACGCAGACATTACCCGCACCTTTCCCGTGGGCGATCGCCTATCCGAAGAGCAAGAAATCATTTACGACCTCGTCTTAAAGGCACAGCTCGCCGCGATTGAAAAGGTTCAGCCAGGTTTACCCTTCAATGAATTTCACGATGCTGCCACCAAAATTATTACCACTGGCCTTGTAGAGCTAGGCCTGCTAGTCGGCGAAATCGACAAGCTCATTGAGGAAAAGAAGCACAAGGCCTTCTTTATGCATGGCACCGGCCACTTTTTGGGGCTAGACGTTCACGATTCTGGCATTTTGCGCAATCCAGACAAAACCTGGAAGCCCTTTGTACCCGGCAATATCGTAACCGTTGAGCCCGGTATCTACATTTCTCCTTACTACAAGCCACAAGAGGGACAGCCAGCCATCGATCCGCGCTGGCTAGGCATTGGTGTGCGCATCGAAGATGACGTTTTAGTGACTGAGACCGGCAACGAAGTCCTTACATCAGCCGTTCCTAAAGCACGAGCCGGTCGCGTGCTCGCAGCTGCGTAACCGTCGTGATGCATAACTTCACTGTGCCGCAAGCTGTTCATGCTGCGTATCCCTGCGCGCCTACACACAACCAATATTTATCGACCAATATTTATTAACGAGACACGTTCAACGCAGGGATCTTGAAGTTCTGCGCAATTTTTCGGATTGCGCGCCTGCATCGCCGAACTACGGAGTAGGATCCATGCAGTATGCGCAATCACTGCGCCCAAAAACGCATTCAAAATCCACAATATCCCCTAAACAAACATCCAAACTTGTTATGTTCTGATAAAACGAGGGCACGCTATAGATTGGTACACCGAGGAATCACTGACGTTCTGTAATTAGAAAACAATCAGAGCAAACAACCAGTCTGAGCGTAATTTAATCAGATTTTTAGATTTACAAATTGCTGATAAACCTTCACAGTACTTAAGGGAAGGAGCGTCCGTGAGTTCATTCGGTATCGAGGACACAGATTGTGAGACTGCATTGTTTACTGCCAAGCCTGACGTTAGTGGGCGCGCTAGTACTAGCGCTGCCCGCAGAAGCGGCACGGCTTCAGTTCTGGCGGTTCGATCCAGCTGAAAACCGACTCACTTTTACAACCGACGACAGCATTCAGCCCACCGCGCAGCTGCTCTCCAACCCCACCCGCCTTGTCATCGACATGCCAGGCACCACGCTGAGAGCACCCGAAACCCAGTCTCTAGAAGGCGCTATCAAGACTATCAGCGTCAGCGAACTAGATGCAGAAACCACCCGCCTCATAGTGGAATACAATCCGGGCTATACC
>JBCBIK010000061.1:0-24700 GCA_038524545.1 Cyanobacteria bacterium J06623_4
TCCAGGGCCTTGTCGTAGGCTGACAGTGCTGCCGCATACTGCTTGTCGGCGAGCTGCTGATCGCCTGCTTCAATAAATTCATCTGCGGTGAGAAAAAGCTCTGGCCTATTTTCTTGAAGGCGGGTGACTTTTTCTGAGAGCTGTTCTAGTTGATTTTGGGTGGAGCTCATGAAGCCGTCGGCCACATACTCTGGGGTGACCCGGCCCAGCTCTTTCATGATTTGTTGCTTTTCGGTTTCTGCTTCAGCGCTGAGGGCCGCAATCTTAGACTGAATCTCTTCTTTTACCTGGGAGACTTCTGAGAGGGCGTCGGTTTGTCGCTGGCTCATGCTGGCCTGCAGCGCATCTAGGGTTTGGCCAAATTTTTCTTCGATTTGGGCGAGTCTCTCTTCTGCAGACTTTTGCCGAGATGTGGCGGCTTGGGCGAGTTCGCCAATCTGCTCACCGAGGCGCGCATCAAAGCTGTTGAGCTTTTCGAGGATGACGTCGCGTCTGCCAAAGACGGTGTTGCGAACGCTGCCCAGTTCGCTGGTGAAGTTGTTTTCGATTTCGGTGAGCGATCGCATGAGCTGTTCTTTCTCACCGCCAATGCTATCCTGCAGGGCGCTCATTTCTTGAGTGAATTCACCCTGCAGCTGCTGCACGATATCTAGTGCCTGGTCGCGCTGCTCACCGAGCGATGACTGCAGGTCGACAAGCTGGTCTGAGAAGGTGCGGGCGGTTTCTGTTAGCTCAGTGTAGAGCTGAGTTTTTTGGGTGCTGATGTCGTTACCCATGTTTGCAAGCTGGGCGCGGAACCCTTCTGCAGTGGCCTGCAACTGCATGATGGTGTGGCTGCGCTCTTCGCTCACGCCAGACTGCAGCTCCGAAATTTGATCTTTGAAATCGTTGGCAACGCGGTCCATATCGCCGAGTAGCGTGCCTTTGCGGCCTTCCACGTCGGCTCTGAGGGTGGCAAACTGGGTGAGAAAGCCGTCGGCAGACTGCCGCAGGCTTTGCATCATATCGGTCTTGCGGGCTTCTACCTCGTTGCGAATGACGTTGAATTGCTGCTGGAGTTCTTCGGTAGACCGCTGGATATTTTGTAGGGCTAGGTCGCGGTGGCCGAGTGCACTGGCTTGAATGTCGGCTAGGGATTGGGTAACGTCTGCTTCTGACGACTTTAGATTTTCGATGGAGGTGTCTCGCTGCTGCTCGATTTTGGCTTTGGCGGCGGCTTCTACTTCAGAAAGCTTGGGCGCAAACTCGTTGCTAGCTTTGGCGAGGGCGGCGAGCACTCGGTCTTGTTCGGCAACGGCTTGGGCCTGCAGGCTACCCATCTGATCGGAGAGCACAGATTCTTTGCGGTCTAGCTCGTCGAAGAAGGCGGTTTTGCGCCGCTGGGTTTCTTCTTTGATGACGCCGATGTGGCGAGAGAATTCGGTTTCGGAGGTGGTGAAGCGCTGGAGGATGCGCTGGCCTTCGACTTCGGTTTCAGATTGGAGGGTGTCTAGCTTGGCTTGGGCTTGCTGACGCAGGGCGATCGCAACTTCTGTAAAGTCTGTTGCGGTGGCTTCGAGCTTGCCATTAATGTTTTCGAGCTCTTGCTCCCAATTTTTGGCCGTTTGTACTTTGAATTCGGCCAGTTCATCGACCAGTTTGTACAGTACTTCTCTCTGGGCGGCGATTTCTCGCTGAAAGTTGCTAGAGCGGCCCTGCAGCTCTCCAGAGAGGTCGTCGGCCTCGGCCAGTACCCGGTTGAGGTTGCGGGTGGCATTGTGTACTTTGTTTTCTAGCTCGGTCATTTCGTTGAGCTGGGTGCGCACGATGGTGGCGACCTCATTGACCACTGAGCGCCGGTAAAACCACAGCATGACAATGCCCGTGCTAACCATGAGCACCAGCAGCCCAAGCATGAGGGTAACTAAGTTTGTGAGCGTGCTCTCGGGGTTACGCTGCTGGGTGATGGGAAGCTGAACTGGTGCTGGAACGGCAGTCGTATCTGCTTGAGTCGTGTCTGTTTGGGCAGGATCTGTCTGAGTTTGGCTTGGCGCAGGAGGGGCGGTCTGCGCTGGGGTTGCCTGCGCTAAAGTGGGGGGTGCCGGGGTTGTTTGTGCCAGGGTCGTCTGAGAGAAAGCGGGCGGGGTGGCCTTGGCGGACTTTTGCGAGATGCTGTGCAGCGTGAGCGTGCTCGCCAGTGTCAGTGAGCCGATCAGCAAACGGCTGCCAGCGATGATTGAGCGCCAATTTTTTTGATTCCCCTGCATGGGCGACCCCTCACCGTGGCTGACGTTCACAGTTTTTCCGTATATTCTACCTGAACCGACAGGTTACCAGATTCTTTGGCCTTTGAGCTCCTTCGTTGAGTTTCCGATGAGTGCCTCCCTCAGACACAGTGGCATTCAGCGAGCTTGATGCTTGGTCCCCTTGTTCTTCCTACCCCGCTATATTTATATAGATAAGCCTGCAACGTTTTTCCTTCGCCTATGGCAGATGTCTCGATTGCTCAGCACTATCATCAGCGCACAAAGTACGACCCTGAGACATTGGCCGCTAAGAGCCGAGGGCCAGGCGGCGGCCTAGATTGGTCGCAGCAGCCGGTTCCCTACAAAGATTACAAGCTGGGCCATAACGTAGATCTCAAGCCCTATTTGGAAAAGGAACCTGAGCGCGCAGACGATGACTGGCGCTGGTGGCAGCGGCTCTCTCGCTTGCTAATAGATAGCTATGGGCTGACCGCCAAGGTGATGACGATGTCGGGCGAACCGATGTATTTGCGGTCGGCGCCCTCGGCGGGTGGGCTCTATCCGGCGGAAATTTACCTGGTGTCTCGGGGGACATCTTTACTGCCTGCTGGACTGTACAACTATCAGGTGCGGACGCATTCGCTGCTGCGCTTTTGGGACGATCATCCTTGGCAGGCGCTGCAGGCAGCTTGCTTTTGGCACCCGGCGCTGGAGACAACTCAGCTGGCTCTGGTGGTGAGTACGATTTTTCAGCGGTCGGCTTGGCGCTACCAAGACCGGGCCTACCGGAGAGTGTTTTTAGATTCGGGGCATCTGCTGGGCAATTTGGAAATTGCGGGTACGCTGTGCGACTACAGGCCTCATCTCATTGGCGGCTTCGCAGATGAGCAGGTCAATCAGCTGCTGTATTTGGATGGTGTAGAAGAAAGTGCGATCGCACTCCTTGCCCTAGCCGATCTGTTTCAGGTCGATCAAAACTTACCGGTCGCCCGTAGTGCCTTGCCGAGCCCCATTCATACCGACATTGTGGCGACGCCCGATGGTGAACTGCTGAGCTACCTGCACAAACACACCCTGATCGATGCCGAGGCAGGCTTTGGGCAGCAGCAGCAAAAAGATAGCGAAACGCCTATCTTGCCGGTGGGTCCAGCTTCTGCGGCGTCTGCCCTAGATGCGGCGCTGTCGGATATGGATTTAGAAGATGGGGAGTCCGAGGAGTCAGAAGGTGCAGATACCCCTGCTGACGAAGCGGATGTGGGAGCAGGCAAGGAGTCAGCATCTCTGCTGAATGCGCGTAAGCCTCTGGCAGATAAGTACAATTTTCCCTTTGGCATCACTGTTTCGACGAAGACGATGCCGATTGTGTGGGGCGATCGCTTAGAGGACCTCGAAAATACGCTGCTGACCCGTCGCTCAACGCGGCGCTACATCCGCGCACCGCTAGACCGGGCCGACCTGTTTGCCCTGCTCGACTTTACCTACCATCCAGAGCACTATCAGCTACAGGGCTTCGACCAGCGCCCGGACTATTTTGATCATCGCCTGATAGAAACCTTTGTCGCCATTTCCAATGTGGAAGGCTTAGAATCTGGCTGCTACTACTACGCCCCCCAAGCGGAAGAGCTGCGCCAGATTCGCTTCAATCAGTTTCACAAAGAGCTGCATTTTCTCTGTCTGGGTCAGGACTTAGGCCGGGATGCGGGTGCGGTGATTTTTCACACGGCCAATTTGGAGGCGGCTGTAAACCGGTATGGCGATCGCGCCTATCGATATTTGCATATGGACGCGGGCCACCTCGGTCAGCGGCTGAACCTAGCTGCCACACACCGCAAAATAGGCGTCAGCGGCATCGCCGGGTTCTTCGATGACCAAGTGAATGAACTGCTCAGCATCCCCGCAGCCGAGGCAGTGCTGTACATTACGACGATTGGCCGTAAGCCACCGCGCTAGTACCGCAAGCGATCGCGCTATTGCTCGGCGCCATTGGTGCCGGTATCGCCGATATTCCCCATTGCGCGTAAGACTCGGGCCATCGCCGAAATATCTTCATCCCCGTAGCCTTGTGCCATCAAGCCATTTTCTATTTGCTCTACGTAGGCCGCCATCGGCAGGGGCAGTCCTAGCTCGCGGGCCGCACCCAGCGCAATCTCAAGGTCCTTTTGATGCAGCCGCACCCGAAAGCCCAGCGGATACTCATTTGCAATGACATTTGCCGAGCGGTGGGTCAACGCCCAAGATGCCGCTGCGCCGCTGCCGACGGCCTGCACGACCTTCTCCATATCGAGTCCGGCCTTTAGCCCTAGCGCCAGTCCTTCTGCGACCGTCCAGTGGGTCCCTGCCACGATGATTTGATTGATCGCTTTGGTGGTTTGCCCGGCGCCGATGGGGCCAATGTGGGTGAGGGTGCGACCCATGGCCATAAAGGCAGGTTTTGCTCGGTCTACATCTTTGGCGTCGCCACCCACCATGATAGAGAGTGTCCCTTGCTGCGCGCCTTCTGAACCACCGGAGACTGGTGCATCGAGCATAGAAATTTCTCGCTGGGCAAGCCGTTGGGCAATTTGGCGGGTTGCATCTGGGCTGATGGTCGACATGTCGACGACGAGCGTGTCGGGGCGAGCACCGTGGATGACGCCTTGTTCACCCAGGATGACTGCTTCTACATCGGGGGTATCGCTGACGCAGGTGATGACCATGTCGACTTGGCTGGCGGCGGCTTGAGGAGAGCTAGCTGCGATCGCACCTGCAGAAACAAGGGCTGCTTCCCTACTCCGGGTGCGGTTGTGCACGGTCACGGCATGCCCTGCCTGCAGCAGGTTCAAAGCCATGGGGGCTCCCATCGTGCCAAGCCCAATAAATGCGATGTCCATAGGTTAAGGTCCTGAAATGAGTACACGGTAACAAAGAACAAAAGATAAACAACAAAAAATCCCCAGCTAAGCTGGGGACTTTCAAAAAAGGTATTTTGAGAGCTGGATCTACAACATGCATTCAGCGATCGCCGCAAACCCTATCAAAGAATCTCTCAAGCACCCACTTACTACCAGTGACTATCAAACTTAAAATCTTGGGCAATAGCGATTATTCAGCAGCGCAGGGATCAGCGGCACAAGGATCGGCAGCGCAAGGGTCAGCGGCACAAGGATTCGCAGCACATGGGTCAGCAGCGCAAGGGTCAGCGGCACAAGGATTCGCAGCACATGGGTCGGCGGCACAAGGGTCAGCCGGAACAACTTCACCAGCAGCGCAGGGGTCAGCAGAGGTTTTTGGGCTACAGCTAGCAAGTGTAGTCACGCCTAGTACAGAAGCTGCAGCAAGGGCGGCCAAATACTTAACTTTCATGTTTTCGTACTCCTTGGGTATTAAAAGCGGATCAACGCATCTTGTGGGCTACGACAAACAAGTCGCTTGCGTCCACAACTTAGACGCTGAAATTATGGCCTGTCAACTACCGAGAAAAGTGAGAAACGGCTGAGGCTCTCATAAATAAGGGCTGTGCGCTTTTATTACTATTTTGTTATTGATTTAATGCAGTTTTGAATAGATTGGCTACTTTTCACTGGGGAATTAACTGGGGAATTAACTGGGGAAGAACAACAGCGCTCGATTGCTCAAACATAGCGCAACACTTGCTTTCATTGAAAATGCTGTAGCCACAGCGCACCTTCTCCCATGGATTGTTTCTCTGTGACATAAAAGAAGATTAGGGTTTGAAGATTGAGCCAAAAGACAAGCGCCCGATCATTCATTAACTGGATGATCGGGCGCTCAATTAAACCTTGTTCAAACACTGAGTTCGAAAGCCGTCTAGTACAGTGATCGCTTATTCAGCAGCTGCGCAGGGGTCAGCCGCACAAGGATCAGCCGCCGCGCAGGGGTCAGCTGCACAAGGATCAGCAACGTCCTTAACTGCGTCAACAGCACCGTCTACAGCCTCAGTAGCGCTGTCAGCAGCGCCTTCAACAGCTTCAGTAGCACTATCAGCAGCGCCTTCAACAGCTTCAGTCGCGCCTTCAACAGCACCTTCAACGTCTACCTCTGCCTGCGTACCACAGCTAGCAAGGGTAGATAGGCCCAATACGGAAGCAGCAGCCAAAGCAGCTAGATACTTAACTTTCATTTTGTCACTCCTAGTTTGTTAATTCGTTAATTTGTGGCGAGCAGCCCGCGCAGCTATCTATTAGATAGCCATCTCTTAGAAAGATTCTCTGACCGACAAACGTCAGAGGCAGGCATTGACCGCTTATATGTCTTACCGAATACAAACTAAACGTTACAAATATTGACTGTCAAGCGTATGAAATAGACGAAATACCATAAAAGCAAGCCTGACAAGGGCATTGCGTTTTATTACTTTTTTGTCATTTTATAGGTATTTATCTCTATCTAGGGTTGTGCTCGTATTGAGTCTATGGTCTTGTCTAAGACTTTCGATTGCGGCGCTGGCGTTTTCTACGACCTAGGGAGCTACCGACCGTATCGCTGACGGAGTGGCTAATTGAGCCAAGCTCTAGGCCAATGATTACAGATAGCCACTCGATGAGATATTTTTTGGCCAGGTAGCGAAAGGGATCTCTCAGTCGCTGCCAGGAGATTTGGGCATCCCACAGAGCATTGATGAGTTCTATGCTGACGAATGCGAAGAGGGCTAGCCAAACAGATAAATAGATAACTCGCAGCGCCGTACCGATAACGGGCCCATGGGATAGTCTGGACCGATGCTTGATGGCGATTTGGTAGGGTAGCCAGATCCAACGAATCGGCCCCCAGCGTGTGTATTGAGTAGAGTGAATGTCTAAGTCGGGGCCAAGCATTAGCCCGCCGACTAAAAATGACAGGCTCACAATAGTGGTAATTGCTGGGCTTTGAGTGATCCAGGCCGTTGGTGCAATGATGAAAGGAAGGCACCAGAGCGTAATGCGGTCGTGGGTGCGGCCTGATGGCATAAGCAGGGTGGCAGTGTAAGATGCAATACCCTATACAGTAATACAGATGAATTAATCACCACCGAAAAAATACTGAAGTTTTTATCTGTTTAGGAAGGCCTTCTTCTGCTATTATCGTAATCCCGAGCGCAATGATGCTCTCTTTTGCTGGGTGCCTGCTTACAGGTGAGCAAAGTAAAAGTCTTGGGACGAGAAACACTGGGGCGATTAGCTCAGTTGGTAGAGCGCCTCCCTTACAAGGAGGATGTCGACGGTTCGAGCCCGCCATCGCCCATTGATTTACAACGGTTTCAGGGCATGCCAGTCATCAGCATACCTGTTTTGTGCAACGCTTTGTGCAAATAGTGTGCAGTGGCTGTCAGAAATTAATCCTCATTTGAAGCTTGCGTGAACCCTTTCGTGAGGGTGTTTGTAGCCGTTTGGCTATGAGTTGAAAGCCATCCCTGAAGGGCTAGCCAGCATGTCACACCCGTTCAGACCGGTAAGGCTATACGAAGTTCGCTGTGCTCAGCCTTGCCTGTCTTCACTAGGGTGTGATTAGAGTGCTTTGTCTTCAGAGAAAGTGTGTTTATCTAGGTTTTTATTGAATAAAAGTAGGGCTGGGAGCTTGCAGGGGAAGTTATTGAATAAAAGTAAAGGTATTAGAACGACTGCAATTGATAAGCTTGATTAGGCCTTGATCGCCAGATCAATTAGCTGTAAAGGGTTACAGGGATTTGCGTGTAATTTTTACCGGGTGAGCATAGTGAGGATGTAGCACTCACCGCTTGCCCATGATTGTTGAACAGATAGCTGAATATTTAGAGAAATTGACTGGAACCTCTGAGCCTGAGTACTGGGAAAAGCTGCAAGCGAATCCAGAAGACGCCTATAGGCTTGGACATCTGTTAGTTCGATATGCAGAGTCAAAAGTGCACTCCTGGGTACTAGATGGGCTTGAAGATGAACTCGACACCTTGATTAACAGCGATGGGGGTAGCGGCGATCGCAATACGACAGGGTGAGCATTTGCACTTTTATTGAATAAAAGTAGAGACTCTACATGTCAGTCAGGTAGCGGGATTCGCCGGTTAGCAGGAATCTCAGCCAGTCGTCATCAAGCCTGAATGAATGGCCCCAAGCTCCTCTCTCTGGGTTGTCTTTGTCTCTGTGAACCTTCTGGCAGTAGGGAAGCATTCCTGGTATCTTCCCGGCGAGGCCATCCTGAATGATTCTCATTGCCCAGTCATCTAGGGGGATTCTGGTGTTAGCGAGGGTACGGAGGGCTCTTGTCATGCTCACCCAGTGATGGGGAACGCAGTCTTTGAAGCCTGCCTGTATGAGGCTGCTAGCGGCCTTTCTGTCTTTGGATTCTTTCTTGGCAAGGTAGCCAGCAACGCTGGTGTGGATGCTTTGGAGTTCGACGCCAGCCTTGAAACCAGGGATGCAGCCTACGTGCTTCTTGAATGCCTTAGTGGCTATGCGCTGAATGTCTGAGTGTGTGACTAGCCAGCGCTTAGCAAGCCCTCTGCCTTGGAATAGGAGGTGTAGGTGTAGGTAGGGAAGCTTGGCAGCTTCGAAGCGCTCTATCTGCAGCTCTGTGACTATCAGCACTTCAGGAGTGAGGGGATGGTGCTTTTTGAGCAGTCTGACGATTGCCTGTTTGATTTCCTTGATGACGGTTGAATGATTGCTCCATAGCTTGCGTAGCTTGATTCCTGGTAGGTCTGGTGTGGTGATGGTGGCGAAGGTGATGCGGTCTTTGCCTATCAGGTTTTGGGCTGCTGTTGCTGCTTCGTATACCCTATTAGATTGAGAATTGTTGATGCCTTGTAGCCCTTTGGGGGAGCGGGTTTTCAGGTTTTTTTGCAAAATAGGGACAACAGTCAAGTTAATAGGAGGGGGGGTAACTGATGCTGCTGTCTCTGTGAAGTCTGTATGAGCCTTTGAGGGCTTGTTGACGAATCCTTGGCCTCTGAGGGATATTGAGATGGTAGAAGCTGATGTGGTTGGTGCCATTGATGCCTCGTTGATGCTCAGCCCCCAAGCGCTCGGGAAAGTCACTGGGGAATGAGAATTTACTTACTAAGCCTACGGTCTCACAGCTGTAGGCTTTTTGCTTTGCTTGCTTGCTGACTTATTGAATAAAAAGCTATTTGAAAAGCTTATTGGTAAGGCGTTTTTAATAACCTATTCTTATCTTGAATTTTGGTAAACATTTGAGTTTTTATTGAATAAAACGACGGTGCAGGCTGGGGGATGGCTGCTGTAACTCTGCCGGAACTTAACCGGAACTTAACCAAGGAGTTACAGTTCACCGGAACTGCGGAACTGCAGACCAGCAAAGGGGTTCCCAAGATTCCCGACTTTCTGACGGATGAGCAAATAGACCGGGTTACGACATCTGTGGAACTTGGGAACTCCTTGGGGCAAGCATTGAAAGTCAACAAAACCTAATGAGTTTATGCGAAGTCGCTTTAGATTCATCACGGGCTGTCAGATGGCCGCTAAATGTGTGTCTATTTAGGTTTTTATTCAATAAGAATGGACGGGAAAATAGGCGGGGTTGGTGTTAGCAACTCCACCTATTTTTATTGAATAAACTGATAGTTTAGACAGGCGTCATGGTGCCTACGAACCCTGCATAGGATTTCTCGATAGTCACGCCGCTGTTACCAAATATTCGCCCTGCCTCGTTGTAGCTGCCACCTCTGCACAGATACTCAGTGATGGCTGTATGCCGTGTCGTGTAGGGCTTCTTTTTCTTTAAGCCCAGCTTTTTCAATGCTGGGTACCATGTGCGCTTTCTGAAGTTCTCATCATTGATGCGATGGTAGAACTCGTGGTTTTCTGTCACTGCTTGCTTGAGTCTCAGCCAGTCGCATTCATGCATAGGTACCAAACGCTCTTTACCTGTTTTAGTACTGTCCTTTGCGCCATTTTTGGTGATGCCCTTAGTCACCCTCACCATGTAGCCCTTACGGTTTTTAGTGAAGTCAGCTGGTAGCAGCGCTTTGAATTCACCGGGCCTCATGCCAGTTTTGAACAGGCCCCACACGTAGTACTCATACTTGGTTCCCTCAAATGCACTACAGATAGCTTCGCGTTCGTGTTCTTCCCACGGGTCAGGCTGAGTTTTATTCTCCTTGAGCTTCTTTGTCCCTTCGCACAAGTCAGGGCGTACAGCGCATATAGCCGTCCTGTAGCGGTTCCTACTAGAGTTCTTGCATGTTTGCTTGTCAAGCCATCGCTTCAGGTCAGCTGGAGTCTTCATAGGGGGGCAATTTTCAAGCTTCTTGGCTACTGTCAGTTCAATGCAGTTCCTTCTAGTGCCTGCCTTCTGCTTCAGAGCGTCTATGAGAGGCTTGTTTCTCGATTTCACATCTTGGGGTAGGTAGGGGGTCCAATCACCATCCCAGGTGTGGTTATTGAGCGCTTCTTGAATCTTCAGTGCCACCCCTTCAGCTTCGTACCTTTGCAACGGGTCATTGTAGTCATTGAATGTTCTTGAAACGCTTTTGCCTGTCAGAGGGCACTTGAATCGAATTAAACAGCGTCCGTAATGATTTCGGACTTTTATGGAATATGTCATGCTTTGTGCAACGTGTTTACTGCATAGCATGCCCATGGAAAACGCTGAAAGCACTGGAATCTCGTAGGTGAGATCCCTTACAAGGAGGATGTCGACGGTTCGAGCCCGCCATCGCCCATCAATTGCCAGCAAGAATACCAGTAAGAAATCCACTGATTAACCAAAGCTGAAGGGCTTATGGGATGCTGTTGTGTTCCTTTTATTTGGCCTATTGTAGCCATTGAGCACGATGGAGCAGCGATGTTCTGGGAGCATGAAAGACCAGATTGCCGCTAACCGGTGTCGGTATTTCCTATGGCTGCGATGGGAAGTTTTTATGCAAGCTGCGATTTCTGTTTGTTAGGTTGAGGCCATAAGAGGTCAATAAGAGGTGACTCGCCATGCCCAATGTTTTGGTGAGAAATCAGTCGCAGGCCCGCATTTTCCACAGCTTGAGCATTCCAGAGGCTGTGGATGTTGTTGAGGGCGACCTGGAGAAAGGTTTGACGGCGGAGGTCGTGGCAGAACGCTACGAAACCTATGGATGGAACGAGCTGCCTGTAAAACCGGGGACACCTGCTTGGCTCAGTTTTTTACTGCAGTTTCATCAGCCGTTGCTCTATATATTGCTCATTGCGGGAGCCGTGAAAGCATTTTTGGGCTCCTGGACCAATGCTTCTGTTATTTGGGGCGTTACGCTTCTCAATGCCATTATTGGCTACATTCAAGAATCTAAGGCTGAGGAGGCGATCGCATCCTTAGCAAAAGCCGTGACTGCCGAGGCAACCGTGCTACGAGATGGGCAGATGCTGGAGCTGCCCTCCCGCGATCTCGTGTTGGGCGATGTGGTGCTGCTGTCATCCGGGGACAAGGTCCCGGCTGATTTGAGATTATTTAAGGTGAGAAACTTACAGGTGGATGAGTCGGCGCTAACTGGCGAATCGTTGCCCGTAGAGAAGTCGGTGAATCCTCTGCCCGAAGAGACGCCCCTCGCTGAGCGTAGCAATATGGCCTATGCGGGCAGCTTTGTGACCTTTGGCCAAGGGCGAGGGGTGGTGGTGGCGACAGCTGAGGCTACCGAAGTTGGCCGGATCTCTCAGTCGATGCAAGAGCGGGTCAACTTGAGTACGCCGCTGACGCGTAAGTTTGCCAAGTTTAGCCGTATTTTGCTCTATGCCATTTTGACCTTTGCAACCCTGACCTTCGCGATCGGGTTGGGTCAGGGTGAATCTTTGGAATATATGTTTGAGGCGGCGGTAGCGCTGGCAGTCAGCGCCATTCCTGAAGGGTTGCCAGCCGTTGTGACGATTACCCTGGCGATTGGGGTGAACCGGATGGCGGAGCGCCACGCGATTATTCGCAAGCTACCGGCGGTCGAAGCGCTGGGCAGTGCCACGACGATTTGCTCAGATAAGACCGGTACGCTGACTGAAAACCAAATGACGGTGCAGGCGATATATGCAGGCGAGCGCCGCTATGGGGTCAGTGGCGGTGGCTACAGCCCCAAAGGTGAGATTGTAAGGCTGGAAGATAGTCATCTGCCGGGGCTGTGGGAAGAAGAAGCGCTACCGGGGGCGCTAAAGGATTGTCTGATGGCGGGCGCGCTGTGTAATGATGCGCGGCTGAACCACGAGCGAGAGCAATGGTCTATCACGGGTGACCCGACGGAGGGGGCGCTGCTAACGGCGGCGGCCAAGGCCGACTTGACCCAGACTGGGCTGGCGGGTACCCATCCTCGCCTAGATTCGATTCCCTTTGAGTCTCAATATCAGTACATGGCGACGCTGCACGACGCCAAGCAGCGAATTATCTACGTCAAAGGATCGGTGGAGGCTATTTTGAACCGCTGCAGCCAAATGGTGAACCGTGAGGATGCGCTGCAGCCGCTGGATCGCGCCGCCATTGAGCAGGCCGTAGACTCGATGACGGCAGAGGCCATGCGGGTGCTGGCGTTTGCCTACAAGGCGGTGGGTCCTCACCAGCATTCGCTCGACCATGCAGACATTGAGACGGGGCTGGTGTTTTTGGGGTTGCAAGGCATGATTGACCCGCCCCGACCGGAGGCGATCGCAGCTGTCCATGCCTGCCGCAATGCCGGTATCCGCATCAAAATGATCACAGGCGACCATATCTCTACGGCTCGCGCAATTGCCCAGCGGATGAACCTGCAGCGGGCTGAGCAGGTGGTCGCTTTTGAAGGGAAAGCGCTGGTTGATATGGATGATGCTCAGCTGGCCCAGGCCGTCGAAGCTGGGGATGTGTTTGCTCGGGTGGCGCCAGCGCAAAAGCTGCGGCTGGTGGAATCGCTACAGATGAGAGGCGAGATTGTCGCGATGACAGGGGACGGGGTGAACGATGCCCCGGCGCTGAAGCAGGCCGATATTGGTATCGCGATGGGCAAGGGTGGCACTGAAGTGGCTAGGGAAGCCTCGGATATGCTGCTCACCGATGACAACTTTGCCTCTATCGAAGCCGCTGTGGAGGAGGGCCGAACGGTTTACCAAAATCTGCGTAAGGCGATCGCATTTCTTCTCCCGGTCAATGGCGGCGAATCGATGACGATTTTTATCAGTGCGCTGCTGGCGCGGGAACTGCCAATTTTATCGTTGCAGGTGCTCTGGCTAAACATGATCAATTCGCTCACCATGACGGTGCCACTGGCCTTTGAACCCAAGAGTGAAGGCGTGATGCAACAGCCGCCCCGACATCCCAAAGAGCCGCTGATTACACGGCAGCTGCTGAATCGCATTTTGCTGGTCTCTCTCTTTAACTGGGTGCTGATTTTTGGCCTGTTTGAGTGGGCCAAGCGCACGACGGGAGATGTGGCGGTGGCCCGTACGATGGCGATTCAGGCACTTGTGGCGGCGCGAATTGTGTATCTGGTGAGTATTAGTCAGCTGGGAGAAAGCTTGATGAGCTCGCTGCGCCGTCGGGCTACACCGGCGATGAATGCACCTTTCTTGCTGTTGGGGATAGGGGGTGCGATCGCGCTCCAAATTCTCTTTAGCCAGTGGTCTGTGATGAACACACTCTTCGAAACAGCGCCGCTGACCTGGGGGCAGTGGCTAATTTGCCTGCTGCCAATGCTGCCGATGGTGCCCTTCTCCATCTGGGTTAACCACGTCGACCCGCAAAATCCTACTCCGCACGCTCGGGAGCTTTGAGCAGTTCTATAGGTGAGAGCAAACCGTTGAGAGCAAACTGTTGAGAGCAAACTGTTGAGAATAAACAGGTGACACGATGAAAAAAATTTTGGTGGCATTAGACGGCGGCGATACCTGCCAGCGTGTATTTGAGCAGGCGAGCGAGATTGCTCAGGCGGTTCAGGCGAAGGTCAATTTGCTCAGCGTTCTCAACCTAGAAAGCGATGACGGCTTTACCTTCTCTCCCTACGCTGACAAAGACTGGCAGGCCTACATCAAAAAATATCAATCTGCTGAAACGGCCAGCGTCAAGCTGCTAGAAGCCTACGCCGACAGCGCAAAAGCGGCTGGCCTCGAAACTGAATACACCTATGAGCCGGGCAGCCCGGGCTCTGTGATTTGTAAGCTTGCCAAAGCCTGGGATGCAGATTTGGTGATTGTCGGTAGCCATGGGCGAAAGGGCTTCAGTGAAATGTTACTTGGTAGTGTTAGCAACTATGTGGTGCATCATGCCCCTTGCTCGGTTATGGTCATTCATGGGCCAAAGGCCTAACAAACTGAATACCCTCTGACTGAATGCCTTCTGCCACGCCGCCCACTCAGCCTCCCTCAGATTCTTCTTCGGACGCTTCTTCGGAATTGCCCAATAAACAACCTAAACTGCCGTTTCAGTTTTGGATTGTGGCCTCTATCGCCTTTATTAATTCGGTCAGCTTCACCATCATTATTCCGACGCTGTATCCGTATGCGCAGCAGTTCGGGCTGAGCGATTTTGAGGCGAGCTTGCTGACGACGGCCTACTCGCTGTCGCAGTTTTTTGGCACGCCGTTTTTGGGTCAGCTGTCTGACCGGTGGGGTCGGCGGCCACTGCTGGTGATCAGTCTGTTGGGGACGGTGGTTTCTAATGTGGTTGCCGCGATCGCAGGTGTGCCCTGGTTGCTTTTTTCCGCACGCATTTTAGACGGACTGACAGGGGGGAACAACTCAGTCGCCCAAGCAGTGGTCAGCGACATCACCTCACCGGAGCAGCGAACTCAGGCCTTTGGCATTTATAGCGGGCTGTTTCGGCTGGGGTTTGTGCTGGGGCCGCCGCTGAGCTACGTGGCGCAGACTGTTCCCACCATCGGTGGGGTCTCTTCGCTGGGCATGAGCTTTTTGGTATCGGCAGCGATCGCACTGATTGCCGCGATTCTTTGCTTTTTTTGCTTAGAAGAAACGCAGACCTCGGCGACTTCACTAGGCGAGTCTGCCAGTCATCAACCTGCTGAGGCAAGCGAAAAACCTCGTGGAGGCAAGCGACGGGTCAACTTTACCGCGCTCTTTACGGCGTTGGGTCGTCCGGTGGTCGGGCGAATTTTGCTGATGACGTTTTTAAATGGCTTTACGTTTACCATTTTCACGTTTGCCTTTCAGCCGTTTTTTATCAATGTGTTGGGGCAAGATGCCAAGAATCTTGCGATCGCCTTTGTCGCGTTTGGCATTTTGGCCTTTGTGTCTCAGGTCTTTGCGCTGGAGCCGCTACGCAAGCGGTTTAGCATCGTTACTGTGCTGGTCGGTGCTCTGGTAGCTAGGGGTGTTTTGTTTTTACTGATGCCAGCGCTGCCCAATATTTTTGCATTTTCTATTTTACTGGGCTTCTTTGGCCTGGTGAATGCGTTTCCCATGCCGCTGATCGATTCTATTTTATCGACCCGTAGTGACCAGCGAGAGCAGGGCGAAATCCTTGGCCTGAATGCCTCTTATCTCAGCATTTCGAATGCGATTGGACCGGCGGTATCGGGGCTGCTGGTGACGGCTCTGGGTTACTCGGTGCCGTTTTGGGTGGCGGGCGCGCTGACGGTGATGATTGCTGGGTTTGCTTGGACGCTTAAGTCGCCAAAGGTGGCTTAAGGGAGGCGATGAGTGGGGTTTAGACGCTGTACTAGGCTACGTGAGTAGCCCCTGGGGAGTCTGTACCGGTCAAAAGCTGCGATCGCAGCTGCAAATACTTCCCCTGGAGCGGTTGCCATGCCTTCCACAAATCGAGCCGATTTGCCTGAAATCCTGAGTGAATCGTCGGCAGCTTTTGCGACCAGTCTGACCCTAGTTCCTGGGTGAGAAGGTCTGAAATAACGAGCTGGTCCTGCAGTCCGCCCAGCACCTTTTGTAGCGTGCGAAATTCTCTCACCTGTGCGGCGTAGGTAATGCCATACAGTCCTCTGAAGAACTCTGTCTGGTAGCGCGTTCGCTTGATTTGCTTGCGGAGGTCGTGCAGGCGATCGCCGCTTTCCTCCAACGCTTGGTTGAGCTTATCGAGGCTAATAGATTTCAGCGGTGAGTACTGGCTACCTCGCTTGCGAGTCGCAACCTGCCAGCCAGCATGGAGCAGTAGATCTGTCAGCGGCTCAATGATCTTGCTAGCAGCACCAGGAACGGCGGCTTGCTGAGCGGCTGCGTTAAATGCTGGCTGCTTTACCCAGTACTTAAACTGATCTGTCAGCTTTTTGTAGGTGCGACTGCTCAGGGTGGATTCGAGTCTGGCAAGCTCTTTTTTTCGTTGCTTCTTGAGCTTTTTGAGCAGTGCTTGAATGACTTTTTTCTCTTTTTTGCTTAGCGACCTTTTGATTAGCGACATTGAGGATGTTGAAGTTGCCTTTGCTTTAGATGCTTTCTCTTGAAGGGCCTGGTTGAACCAGGCTTGCATCACGTCTATGTCTCTAACTTTGCCGAGGGCTTTGGTGAGCTTCTTAACTGATTTGACCAGCTTGGCTGCACTTTGACCGGTCGCTTTTTGGTCAGGTGCTCGAACGGGCGACATGTCGACGACATCTTCGAAAAGCTGTAGCGCAGCGGCCAGTTTACGGGTGCCGATTCGCATCTGGTGGAGATTTTCGGGGTCGGTGTCGGCGAGGACTTGCGATCGCAGCTTGAACACCTGCTTAGACTGCTGACGAATGATCTGATAAGCGTAGCCGCCCAGAAGTGTAGCGTCTTTGGCGACCTGCTCGGGGTGGAATGTGTCCGATGCGATCGCTCGTTCAGAAATGGCGAAGTCAGCAGCTTTAGTCATAGATGGCGCGTAGCCCAGTAGGCTATCAGTGAATACAGAGACCCTCGTGTTAAGAATGCTACCTGCCAGCGGATTCGGGTTTGGTGTAGCCGCTCAACTTTCTTAAGCTTTTGTGAGCTGCTTCTAGTTACATGCAGCGGTAGATAATTTTTTCTTAGCCGAAGATTAACCTAATTTTAATCTAAATATCTCTTGCTGATCGCTTTTTCCAGATTGACAGCGCAACTCTGGACTGGAGATTTTGCGACTAATGTTTCTCTGCGAGGCGAGACGCTCTCAAAGGGGAAAGGCTTGTATTTGCTTAGATTTACATTTCTCAATAGTATGGATGATGGACAACCGGCATGCGCGGATGTTCTTGTTTTAGGGAGTTTTGACGAGCTTCAAGTTTTAGGTGGTTGTGACTTATACCAGTGCTAATCGTGCGCCGAAGCCAGTGTCTTCGGGGTGGTTTTCAAATGTGCCGGCTGATCTGCTAGCTGGGGTTGTGGTGGCGCTCGCGCTCATTCCAGAAGCGATCGCGTTTTCTATCATTGCGGGGGTCGACCCGAAGGTGGGCCTGTATGCCTCCTTTACTATGGCCATTGCGATTGCGTTTTTGGGCGGCAGGCCAGGGATGATCTCAGCGGCGACTGGGGCCATGGCTCTGCTGATGGTCGACCTGGTGAAAAACTATGGACTTGAGTATCTGCTGGCGGCTACGTTGCTGACGGGTTTCTTGCAGGTGGTATGGGGCTCTCTGCGCATTGGCCGAATTATGAAGTATGTGCCTCGGGCAGTGCTGGTGGGCTTTGTGAATGCGCTGGCGATTCTCATCTTCAATGCGCAGCTAGAGCAGTTCACTATTGCGCAGCAGCCAGAATTTCTCGGTGCGAACAATACGCTGATGTATGTGATGGTGGCTGCTGGTCTAGCGATTATCTATTTATTACCTCGCCTTACGCAGTACATTCCCGTGGTCAAATCAATTCCTACGCCGCTGATTGCGATTGTGGTGCTGACGGCTGTGTCGGTTTCAACAGGGATGCGGCTGCCCACAGTGGGTGACATGGGCGATTTGCCTGCGACCCTGCCCATTTTTCGCCTGCCCGACTTGCCGTTCAACCTAGAGACATTGCAGATTATTTTGCCAGTAGCGCTGACGATGTCGGCGGTTGGCCTTTTGGAATCTTTCTTAACGGCGTCGGTACTGGACGATATGACCGATACCAACAGCGATAAAAATCGGGAGGCCCGAGGCCAGGGCATGGCCAACTTGATTACCGGGATGTTTGGCGGGATGGCTGGCTGCGCCATGATTGGTCAGTCGGTAATCAACGTAAGGTCTGGTGGCCGTCAGCGACTATCTACGCTGAGCGCTGGTGTCTTTTTGCTCTTTTTTATCTTGGTGTTGCGAGAGTGGGTGAGCCTCATTCCGATGGCTGCGCTGGTGGCCGTGATGTTCATGGTCTCTATCAGCACGTTTAACTGGGCTTCGCTGACGAACTTTCGCCGGATGCCCAAGAGTGAAACCTTCGTCATGCTGGTGACGGTGGTGACGACGGTGATCACCCACAACCTGGCTTTGGGGGTTTTGGTAGGGATTGCGCTGAGTGCGATCGCCTTCTCTCGCAAAATTGGCAAGCTCATTCGCGTGCAGAGTGTCCTCAGCCCAGACGCCACGACACGCACCTACACGATAGTTGGTCAGCTTTTCTTCGTCTCTGCCAACAACTTTCGAGAAGCCTTTAACATTCACGAAAAGATCGACAATGTTGTCATCGACCTGACCCACGCACATCTGTGGGACCAGTCAGCTGTAATGGCCATCGACAAAGTCGTGCTCAAGTTTCGGCAGCACGGCGCTACCGTAGAACTCAAGGGAATGAATGAAGCGAGTGCGACGCTAGTAGAGCGATTGGCAGTGCACGATAAGCCAGAGGCCGTGGAGCTAGTGGCTAGTCATTAATACAGAAGCCCGGAAAGTATGAAAGTGGAAAAAAGAACCCCCGTCGATAAACCGAGGGGGGTTGCCAAATCGCAATATCGGTAGCGACTCTACCACGGCCTTTGGGCGCCTGCTGTGATGCTCATGACAGCACGTATGAACTATACAGGCTTCGTAAGCAGGGCTTAAGGCTATCTATTTGGCCCTTTAGGGGGATTTTTCCTTTGTAGAGAGTCTCCTATTGTTTGTGGAGTATTTTCGACATGTGGTCGCTGCTTTCGTCTGAGATGCAAAAGCCGACTTGCTGACTCAGGTCGTGGGAAAGAATAGGGTGAGTGCGATCGCCCTGCACACCGTGTAAATCACCACCTAAATCCATGGCTTTCATACGGAAATTGGCAAATATACAGGTGACTTAACCCGAACTTAACTTTTAGATAACCTGTCAACTCCGTTTTCTTAAACATTGCTCCTTATTGTAATTCTTGGCCAATTTTTTGACCTTAGGAGTTTTCGATTATGGTGACGAGCGTTAAGAAGTTATTTGGTAACTTCAAAGTATTAGGTGCTACTGCAGTAGCCGCTACTGTAGCTTTGAGCGCAGTGGTTGCAAACGCACAGAGCAACCTCATTTCTATCGACGGTTCTAGTACCGTTTTTCCCATCACAGAAGCGATGGCTGAAGATTTCATGGCTTCCAACCCCAACGTTAACATCAGCGTTGGTGTCTCTGGTACTGGCGGTGGCTTCAAGAAGTTCTGCGCAGGTGAGACTGTTATCTCCAACGCTTCTCGTCCTATCAAGGAAACTGAGATCGAGATGTGCGCGTCCAACGGCATTGACTACGAGATCATTCCTGTTGCTTACGATGCCATCACAGTTGTTATCAACCCCAACAACACTTGGGCTACTGAGCTAACGACTGAAGAACTACAGAAAATCTGGGAGCCTGCTTCTGAAGGTACCATCACAAACTGGAACCAGGTCAACGCAAGCTTCCCCGATGCGCCTCTAAACCTCTACGGCCCAGGTACTGACTCTGGTACCTTTGACTACTTCACCGATGAGATTAACGGTGAAGAAGGTGCTAGCCGCGCTGACTATACAGCCAGTGAAGACGACAACGTTCTGGTTCTAGGTGTTTCTCGCGACCAAAACGCACTGGGCTACTTCGGTATGTCCTACTACCTGGAGAACTCTGATAGCCTCAAGGCTGTTGGTATCGCCAGCGAAGATACAAACGGCGTTGCAGTTGTCCCTTCTCAAACCACCATTGAGCAGTACAAGCCTTTGGCGCGTGAGATCTTCATCTACGTCAACAAAGATGCTTTGGCTAGCCGTCCTGAAGTGAAGTCCTTTGCTGAGTTCTACCTCGATAAGGCCACTGAAGCGACTGACAACATCATCAGCGAAGTTGGCTACGTGCCCCTGCCTGATGAGAGCTACGCTACTTCTCGCGGCCTCCTCTAAGCACTCTTTTCTGATTGCAGCCCCTTAAGTGATTAAACGCTTGTCGCATCTACCATTAGCTGAAGTGGGCTGCTTCAGCAATGCATCGAACCTCATAGACGCCTCGGGGCTTTTTAATCTGCTGCGCAAAGCAGATTGAGCCCTGAGGCTTTCTCAGTGAATTGCAGCAATGTCTAATACAGCAGTGTCCAACACGGCAGTATTAGACACAGTAGTGTGCTGACCTCGCTGCAACCCTTCATCAATCCTCACCTGGCTGTATAGCGGTCTGTACGCTTTTGTACTCTCTTTTGCGCGCTAGGCAACCGGGCCAAACTGCCTTTTCTGTAGCGCTATGGTTCCTGCTACCGACGACAATACAAACAATCCATCTCGCCAAACTCGACTGACGCTAAAAAAGGTTTTGTACCATCCGCTCAGTTGGATTGCGGTGGGCGTGCATTTGGTTTTGTTGGTTGTTCCTTTCGACCCGAATAAGCCTCAGGCCGTAGAGCCTGAGCCGGAAGAGGTTGAGGAATCTATTCCAGTTGATATTTTGAACTTGGCAGAAATTGCTTCGCCGACGCCCCCTCCTGAGGAACCTGCAGCCCCTCCTCCAGAAACCCCACCTGCAGCCGCGCCCGCAGCCGCACCGCCTGCAGCGCCATCAGCCGCGCCGCCTGCAGCCGAGGTCGTGCCCGAGCCGGCTGCCGCCGAGCCAGTTGTTCCAGACTCGGTCACGCCCGAGCTACCCGCGCAGGAGCCGCCACCGCCGCCAGCCTACGACCCCGGACAAGACCAGCAGGTCTTTGTCAACAATATCAATGCCATCGGGATTGACAACTACACAGACACCTTGGGCCTGCCGCCTGAGAGCTACTTTGCAGCGGGTAGTGCTGGCTTCTTTTTGAGCTACGCCGACCCAAACGCACCGGCGCCCTTACCCAACGCGAGGAGCGCGGTGTGGATGGATAAGCAGCCGGGGGCGGTGCTAGAGCAGCTCAAGGCAACCTACGAACCTGGCGGGGTGACCTTTACCCAGCTGGACAACTACGGCGGGGAAGTGCTCTACGCGCTGCAAACACCAGCCGGTGACACGTTTATGCATATCAGCTTAGTTGGGTTTCGGCTGGGCTCTTCCCTACTCGTGATGTGGGAGTCGAACCCGCTCTAGGGAGTCCTGCACATACGCAAGGATGCACTGCCAAAGATAGGTATGCCACCCAAAAATGGTGTACTTGCAAACTACTAAATCAGACGAGGGCTCGTTATGCTGTAACTGGCCTGCAACGTCAAACACGCTTTTGCCCTAACCCTCCTGCCCTATGAAGCTCGTTCAAATCATCCGCCCCCTATTTTTGATGGCCGTCGGGCTGCATGCGCTAGCGCTGTTTCTTCCCATCGGTGCTGCTGAGCCCGAAGTGGTAGAGGATGTTGATATCTCCGAGCTGTCTGAAGAGGCGCCCAAGTCTCGGCTGCCTGCGCCTTTGCCAGTGCCCGACCCCAATGTGGCAGATCAGGCTAAACCCGGTGCGCAGGCAAAGCCAGGGGGCGGAGCAGCGAAGCCAGCGATCGCAGGTTCTCCTGCCGCAGTTGCCAGCCGCTCAGGTGCCACTACCGCCGCAGTTGCCGCTCGCCCAGCCGCCACCGCTGCCCCTCGCCCAGCCGCTGCTCGTCCTGCTGCGCCACCTGCCGCTGCTCCCTCCATTTCGGTTGCTAGCCCCAGCGCTCAGAGTACGTCCCCCGCAAGACCTGCGGCGACGCCGACCATCCAGCCCACTCCGCCAGCCGCTAGCTCACCACCGCCATCGAGTAGTTTGCCAGTTCTCAATCCGAGCGATGACGCTGAAGACAGCGCTTCTGCGAGTAGCGCCAACTCAGGTAGCAGTTCGAACGCCACTGGGTCTGGTGCTAGCGCCAGTGGTACTAATGGACGCGGTTCGATTTCTATCGCTGCCCTGCTCGAAAAAGTAACCCAGCAGGTACCAGCCTCCCTGCGAGACTTGGCCAATGAGATGGACAAATCGCTGACCTACGACCCAGAAAACACGGACGACAACAGCGCTGAACAAACCCGGGAAGATTGGCAGTCGAACATTCAGAAGCAGGCAAATGTGGGCGCTGTCGAACGCATTGAGCCGACAGAACTCGACGGACTCGCCAATGTGACCTATCCCCTGGAGGTTTCTGAACTGCCAGACGGACAGCCCCTGAGCCTCTGCCTAGAAAAAGAACCCCACGATGCGGAAATTGGCGTCTTATTCGATGCGGAGGGCGACATTGTCGAGCAGCCCACGGTGATTCGCAGCACGGGCTACAGCGCCTTGAATGAAGAAATTCAGGCAATCGTTGCAGCCTATGAAGCCTTTCCGAGCGATCGCAGCTCAAAAGCCTACAACTTCGAAATCGAGATTGAATACGATGACGAAGCCTGCGTCAGCCTAGAAGACCTCAAAGAATAAGCCCAGAGAATAGGCTAAGCCGCGATAGCCTATACCTTCGTACGGTCAGTCAGAATTTCATAGCCTGTGTCGGTTACTAGCACGGTGTGCTCCCACTGGGCAGACAGGCTGCGATCTAGCGTAACGACGGTCCAGCGATCGCTCAGCGTGCGGGTGTGCTGCGTTCCCGCATTCAAAATGGGCTCAATGGCCAGCGTCATACCCTGCTTCAAAATCACGTTGGGTGCCTGAGTGGTACGAAAGTTAAAAACAGCAGGCTCCTCGTGCAGGTTGCGCCCGACACCGTGGCCAGTAAAGTCTTTTACCACAGAGAACTGGTTTGCCTTGACCGAATCCTCAATCGCACCGGCAATATCCATCAGCGAATTGCCGGGTCGGACCTGCTCGATGCCTGCGTAGAGGGCTTCTTCTGCGGCTTCGGCAAGCTTTTTCGCGGCGGGCTTCACTTCGCCTACAGAGATAGTGATGCAGGAGTCCCCATGAAATCCTTCGTAGTAGGCTCCGGTGTCTATTTTGACAAGGTCGCCGCTGTGGATTTTTTTACGCTTGCGAGGAATGCCATGGACAACTTCATTGTTGACGCTGGCACAGATGGAAGCGGGGAAACCGTGATAGCCCTTGAAGCTAGGCGTTGCACCCATCTCTCGAATACGCTTTTCGGCGTAGTCGTCTAGGTCGCCGGTGGTCATGCCTGGGGCTGTGATGTCGTTAATTTCTTTGAGGACAGTCGCTACAATTTTGGAGGCAGCCCGCATGGTTTCTATTTCCGAAGCTGACTTGATCTCAATGCGTCTTCCTGGCTTTACGTTTAGCGCGGGGGGAAAGGATATTTTTGGCAGGAGGCTAGTCAGAAAATTCATTCAGGCAAGTCGTTGCGTACAGCGGCGTTTCCGTCTCCCATCGTAGCGGGTTGCAGATCTTTTTGGCGGGCTCTGGCGGGTTCTTTGGCAGGCTCTTGACAGTTTCTTCGAATAGCCTATTCCCATTGCTTACTTTATGGTCTATTGTTGAAGACTGTGCGCTTTTACAAATGTGATGAACGCTGAAGCAATTATCCGCTCTATTGAAGCGGAACAAATTAAAGACGATCTGCCAAAGATCTACGTTGGGGATACGGTTCGGGTCGGTGTGCGAATCGTAGAGGGCGGTAAAGAGCGCGTCCAACCCTACGAAGGGACTGTCATTGCCATGCGCAATGGTGGCATTAACGAGACGATTACGGTACGCCGCATCTTTCAGGGCGTGGGCGTAGAGCGAGTATTTTTGCTCCATGCTCCACGAGTTGCTAATATTAAGGTGATCCGCCGAGGTAAGGCTCGTAGGGCTAAGCTGTATTACTTACGCGATCGCGTTGGTAAGGCAACCCGCCTGAAGCAGCGCTTTGACCGCTCACTGTAGTCAACTCACCGTAGGCAGCTGCAGTGGTTGGATGTAAGCGAAATTGAGCGAACGGCTCTTCCTTCCTCAGTAAGGTATGCGTCCTTAGTTCAGTTGGTAGAACGTCGGTCTCCAAAACCGAATGTCGGGGGTTCGAGTCCCTCAGGGCGTGTTTCAGAGGCCATTCAGGTCACAACGCTGTCCGAAGATTTTGGCAAGTGCTTGTCACAGCCGTCTATCTTCGGGCAGCGTCCTGTCTGAAGGTTTGGTGAGCTGACAAGCATTGCTATGATAAAAGATGGCCAGATAAGAACTGGCTGCACGCTTTCAACTTGGGCTGGGTAGTAGGTGCCTACTTGCTGTTTTGTTCCGGTTGAGGTGGCGCTATAGTTAGAAACCTAGCTGGCAAAATAGCTGGCATAAATCCAACTATAAATGACCCATAAAGTCGTGTATGACTAGGCGAGGATCCAAAACCAGTGGCTAAAAAAGACGCTAAACCAGCGGAGAAAGTAACCAAACCCAAGAAGCAGGCAGCTAAGCCAGCGGCGAGCACCGCCGATGATAGCTTC
>JBCBIK010000062.1:0-24636 GCA_038524545.1 Cyanobacteria bacterium J06623_4
TTTCTTTTCTTGGTGCTTATCTCCCATGACAACGTCACTTTATGCTGCTACAGCTGGGCATTCATCCGACCCTCTCCTGTCAGGGTTTTCTTCATTGGGACGTCGTTCTTTCGAAGCGGTAGAGTCTCTCGAAGCGGTAGAGTGTCCTGAGTGCGGCAAGCGAACCATCGTTAAGCGATCGCACAATACGTTCGACTGCTTAAACTGCGATTTTCACAGAGCCCTACCACCAGTGTCGTCGCGTACGTCTCAGGGCAGTATTCGGCCAGTGGCGCCTCTCTCTCACCGGCGATATCGCCAGTCGCCAAATAGCGAAACCCTGAGCCCACTACTCACTGTGGACCCGAACTACCAGCCGCTCGATATTGCTGACGAGGTGTCGGAATCGAGCAAGATGGAGCCGCTTCTCTTTGCAGCGATCGCAGTGATCTTCGGAATTCTGTTCCTGTAAGCCTACTGCCAACGGTTTGTAAATGCTCGTTTAGCCGCCAGCGGACACGTACCAGTAGTAAGTGGCCATCGGAATCACCGTGGCGGCAATGAGCAAGACAATCACAACAGTTGTAGAAGATCCGCGGGTTGCCTCTGTTTCTTCTGCAGTGGCGAAGTTGCGTTCAGTATCAACAGAGTTGTCGTACTGGGGTGGGCCAGGATCCGGCTCACCGGAGAGCACCGCGACCAGGCGATCTGTCGCGCCTAAAAAAGATTGATTGTACTGGTTTCCCTTGAGCAGTGGAATTTTCATGGTTTCATCTACCAAGCTCTCCACAAACTCACTGTCCAGCGCTGTTTGAGTGCCCTCACCCAAGGCAATGCCAATATTGTTCGTTACGTCGTCTAAAACGATGATGGCCTGATTGCTCTGTTCTTCAGGGGTCGGAAACCACCGCGCCAGCAGCTGCTCTGCAAAGCCTTGAATGGTCTCGCCATAGTCGAGCCGATGAATAGTGACAAAGCGCACCTCATTGCCAGTTTGTTGTGCCAAAGACTTTAGTTCAGAGACTATCTTGCCCTCATTGAGGCGTGATACCTGGGCGGCTTCATCGATAAACCAGGTATCGCCGCTGAGGGTTTGCGGCATGCTGTAGAGGCTAGTTGCTAGGGCCGGGGCGCTCATCAGCGGTAGCGCAAACAAAAGCGTGAGTAAAACAGCTGCTGCAGAAGAGACAAACTTGCGAAACCAGCTAGAGAGGGTCGACATGGGTTTGGAAGGAGAGGACTCACCTTAAATAATAGGGGAAACCTACTAAGCCGCCAAGGTGAACAGTGACAAGTCGAACAGCTGCAGACCTACCCCGACCTCTTCGCACTGCCACCCCTCCACCACCCCTCCACGGGCGCCATGGCAGTGCGAGGAGACTTTCAAACATGCTGCTAATCCGGTAAGAACTGATGCTGATTCAATATCTGTTGCAGGTTTGTCTCGGTCTCTAGTAGGCAGGCGTGGCCGCTCTTCGGCAAGCGTATGAGCTTGGCGTTTGGAAAGCGCTGCACTAGGCTTTTTCCTTCCCGGTTTGAGGGGAGCAGCCGGTCGTTGCCACCGACAATGAGCAGGACCGGATGGGTCATGCGCTCTAAGGGTAGCCGCTCCACATTAAACCGGCTGAGTAATTCCATTCGCCAGGCTGCGGTGGCTGCAGGAACTTTGTCCATGGCGGCTTCTAGGGCCTTGCGGTTAGGCTTGGCGACCCGCGAGGGCTCAATCAAAAAAGGAATCATTCCCAGGGAGCTGTAGCGGTAGGCCAAATTTGGCAGCCGCCGGGTTAAAAAAGGCCCTAGCTGCATCCACGGTAAGCGGCGAAACGAGGAGGCGGGATTGATTAAAATCACCCGGTCAAAGAGTTCGGGGGCGAACGTTAACACCTGCATCGCTAAGCACCCACCAAAAGATTCTCCGCAGAGATATACGCTTCTCTTCGCAGATTGAGCCGGTTGCGGATTGTCTGTAGGGAGTTCTTTTTCTTTTTGAGCTCGCTTGGTGAATGCTCGCTCGGTGGATGTGCGCTCAGCGACTTCTTGCCGAATCAGCTGGGTGACTTGCCTAGTAAGCGGCTGCCATTCGGTTTTGTCGGTAGGGGGGAGGGAGAGGCAGCGAATGTCAAACCAGGGAGCTAATCGCTCTATTTGCGAGCGGAAAAGGGTTCCGGTGCCATCCATACCTGGCAAAAAGACAAACAGCGGCTTGTCTATTTTGCTGGGCTGCGGAGATAGAAAATGAACTGAACCCAAGGGACTGAACTCACTGCGGTGTTTTGATGACACCTTTTAACGGCATTCCTTTAATAGCACCCTTTTTGCAACAGTTGCTGTACGGTGTCTTGACAGGTTTCTGTGAGTTCGGTGGCGACCTGGCTCGCTTGCTTGCCGTAATAGGCCTGGCGCATGGGATCTGTCACGGCGATGGGGTTCCCAATTATGACGGCAACCTGGCGATAGATGATGGCCGGGTGTCGCCCTGACTGGTGAAAAAGTGGTTCGCTCGGATCGAACCAGCTGAGCAACCGAAAGGGAATGGTGTCTTGGTGTTTTTCTTCTAGGGCAATGATAGCCGTTGGGATGAGCTGCAGGTCGTCGATAGGGGCCCGTAGTGCCAAGTGGGCAAATCCTCGGTGGAAGCTGCTGATCTCGCCGGGAGCTGTGGGGGTCACCATGGGGTTGGTGCCTTCGGGGAAGACGCCGATAGATTGCTGCGATCGCAAGTAGCCAGACGCTTGCTTAAAAAAGGTGCGCCCCCGCTCTGCAGGGCCATCGAGTGGAAAGCAGCCCAGGGCTTCTACTATTTGGCTCATCACTGGCACCTGCGACATGTAGTGGTGGCAGGCAAAGTGAACCGGACGGGCGGCAGCGGCGATCAGCAGTGGCGCATCGAGAAAGCTGCGGTGGTTAGCAATCATCAGAAAAGGCGATCGCGGCAGTCGCTCCGGACCCTGTAGCCTGATCCGGATACCCATGGAAAACAGCATCCAGCGAGAAAGTTCGAGAGAGTTGGTCAATGCCATAAAAGGGGGCGCTTAGCACCGTAAGCACCCAGAAAAATCAAAAAGGACAAGCGATGTCTTAATGGAAGCCGCTTGTCCTTTATCTTAATATGACCACAAATTAGATTACCTGCTGAAAGACTGATTTTCGGAGCAAGTAATGTGTGTTTTGGTCGTGCTTGTCCTTAGCCAACGTTGCAAACGGCTTCTCGGGCAGGCACTGCCACTGCTGGAATTTCGATTGGGATAATGCAGCCGTCAGAGATAGCGTCATCCAGAATGGATATAAGTCTGCGCTCCTCGCAGCTGAGCTTTGACTTGCGGTACCGGTTCACCTGCGCGGCAACTCCCGGCGCCAATTCACCATTTGCCATGGCAGTCCGAACCAGTGACTCAAGACCTTTCGATTTAGACTTAAAATTTGACATTCCAAACATATTTTGTTGAACCCTAATGACTCACATTCCTGTCTTCTTTGAGTCGGCGTTATGCTCCGGACAAAAAGATTAGAAAGTGGCTTTAATCGCGAGATTAATTATTAGGGGGTTTACTCTCACCCATCTGAGGCCAATATAGCAATTTGATTTGATAGCTCACTCCGTTAAAAGAACTATTTCGGTTAATATTTCTGTCGTTAAAAAGTAGAATTTATCCGTAAAAGCTACTTATTGCGGGGATTTATTAGACGATTGTCAGCTTGCGTGTGGCATTGATTGCCGCCTTCGATGGAATATTTTTCTATGCGTCTGAGTACAGTTTCGTCCGTGGAAATGATGAGGATTTTGATCTGTGAATAACGATTCGTTTGAATTATTTTTGTCGAGATAAATAGACGATTTCTGACTGTTAAATGCTGTATTTGTTGGACTATTTTTGATTTGTGGAAAGGTTGTACATCCGGTTGGTTGCTGTTGTTAATACTTAAGTGATTCTACGAAGTGAATTGCCTATTTGCTTTCTTTGTTGAGGCTTTGGGTGGCTGCTAGTGCGATCGCCTGGGGAAATATACGGTGTTCCTGCACCTGGATGCGAGCCTGCAGGGTTTCTACGGTGTCGTTTGGTAGGACAGGGACCGCTGCCTGCATAATGATCGGCCCGCTGTCGACGATGAGTTCTACAAAGTGGACGCTGCAGCCGGTGATTTTGACCTTAGCGTTGAGTGCCTGCTCGACAGCGCGTACGCCAGGAAAGCTAGGCAGCAAACTCGGGTGAATATTCAAAATGCGCTGGGGAAAGGCGGAAATGAGCCGCTGGGTGACGCGCCGCATCCAGCCCGCCATGATCACCCAGTCAACCTGATGGGCCTGCAACACAGTCACAATGGCCGCATCGAGAGCTTCTCGACTGTCGAAGCTGCGGTGATCGAGCAGCTGTGCTGGTACGCCTAGCCGGTGAGCCCTGCTGGCAACCTTGGCATCGGGATTGTTGTAAATGACGACTTCGAGGCTGGCGTTGAGTGCTTGCCGGTCGATAGCGGATGCGATCGCTTCAAAATTGCTGCCGCTCCCTGAGGCCATAACGCCCAGCCGCAGCCGCCCAGTACTCGTGTCAGACTTGCTAAATGGCGGTGAGATGAGACAGCTATTTAATTTGTCGGGGGCGGGCAGGTCAGCAGGCGGTGTCGGTACGGAGGCCATAAAATTGTCAGTGCGAATTCGTTTGCAAGATCTCTGTGAATGTACTGATTTTTCTGAGGGAGGCGCAAATAACTGCGTGCAATCTCTAGAATTTGAGCAAGGTTGCCGCCGACTATTCAACTTTGGCTTATATTTTTAGGACTCGTGGGGGCATCCTAGGTGTACCTGACAACCGTCGAATTGCGTAATGAGCCTATCTATCAGTCTGTCTAAATCTACGGATATGTTTGAGCTGCTGAGTGCGGTCAAGCAGCCGATCTATGTCAAGAATACGGCCCACGAATGGCTATACGTCAATCGGGCGTGCGCTGACCTGATTGGGCTAACGTCTGAGGCCATTGTCGGACGCAGCGAGGTCGATTTTTTGCCCCAGCAGCTGGCGGGTCAGCTGAGGCGACAAGACGAGGCTTTCTTGTCTGGGCAATTGTCTGGGCAATTGTCTGAGCTCCACGTGCTAACAGTGAATGGCAGGCAGGTCGCCGGGCATCGTCAGGCGATCGCGATAGACGGCGAACCTGCCCTGCTGAATACGCTAGAAGATATCACCGCGCTAAATCAGGTCAGCCAAGAGAATGAACAGCTGGCTAAAGATTTGCGCACCAAGCAGACTGAGCTCAACACCGCACTACTGCAAGAAGAGACGCTCAAACGCATTACTGACCGCGTGCGCGACAGCCTAGATGAGGAGCAGATTTTGCAGGCGGCGGTTGAAGAGCTGGTGAAGGCGCTCCATGCCCAGGAAGCGAATACGGCGCTCTACGACCTAGAGCAGGGAACTTCGACGGTGTATTACGAATGCGCACCGGGCACAAACACCATGCGAGGCCGGGTGTCGCAAATGGAGGCTTACTCGGAGGTGTATCATCAGCTTCTCGCTGGCAAATACCTACAGTTTTGCTCGATTTCACCCAATCCGCAACGGGGCCGGGTTTCGATGTTTGCCGCGCCAATTTTGGATGACCGGGACGTCTTGGGTGATTTGTGGCTGATTAATGATGTCGATAGCTGCCTAAGCGAGCTCGATATTCGCTTGGTGCAGCAGGTGACCAATCAGTGTGCGATCGCAATTCGCCAGGCCAGACTATATCAAGAGTCGCAATCCCAAGTTCGTGAGCTAGAGCATGTCAACACGCTCAAAGACGACTTTTTGAGCACGGTTTCCCATGAGCTGCGCACCCCTGTCACCAGCATGCGCGTTGCGCTTCAGCTGCTAGGGGTGACGCTTACTCAGGAGTGCGGTCTGGAAGAGGCCGAGCTAAAGAAGCCCCAGGCTGAACAGGGACGCTTGGCTCGCTACTACTGCATTTTGCAAGAGGAGTGCGAGCGGGAAATTAGCCTGATCAACGATCTGCTCGATCTGCAGCGACTGGATGTGGGCAATCATCCGATGCTGATTCAGCCGATAGACCTGCCCAACTGGCTACCTAGCTTGGTAAATGGATTCAAGCCTCGTACCAGCAGCCGTGAGCTGTCTCTATCGTTAGAGATTGCTGACGATCTGCCCGAGCTGATATCGGACCTAGCCAGCCTAGACCGGGTGCTGACAGAGCTGATTAACAATGCCTGCAAGTACACCCCGCCCCATCACAGCATCTCTATTTTTGTGTTGGCCAGCCCACACACGATGCAGTTTAGAGTGGTGAATACGGGCGTCGAGATCGCAGAGGAAGAGCAAAAGCACATCTTCGACAAGTTTTACCGGGTGCCCAGCGCCGACCCTTGGAAGCAGGGGGGCACCGGTCTGGGATTGGCACTCTCACAGAAGCTCGTGGAGCACTTGGAAGGAATGATTCGGGTCGAGAGCGGGGAAGGGCAGACAGCCTTTACCGTAGAGCTGCCGCTAGTGCATTCTGGGGCGCCGACCTAAGAGCTGATGAACTAATTGATCGAGTGGCTAACTGTTTAATAGCTAATTAGGCAGGTTAACAGCTAATTAGGCAGGGGCGGCAAGCTCGTGCCATCCGGTTCTACGACGGGCATTTCTGCTGTGGACGCTGCCTCTGCTGCAGATGCCGCTGCCGCTGCTGACGGATCTGGTGTTGCTGCTGGTGGGCTGTTGGTTGTGCTGGCTGCGGCAGAGGGAACGACGAAGCTAAAGGGGCTCAGGTCGCCCGGTGCGGAGACGGTGCCCGTGTGCGACTGCACTTGCCCCTGGGCCAAAATGTCGACGGTAAAGTCTATCGGGGCTGTTTCGCCGCAGTCTTTGAAGTACAGCACAGTGGCGGTGTAGTTTCCTGGGACGCCGCTCCCTGTTGGCCAAAAGATATTTTCTACGGGGTTAGCCATTCTCTCTTTGCAGTCGCGATTGGCGTCTACATCTAGCTGCCCGTTAGAACTGGTCTGTGCGTTAAAGAAAGAGACGGCTTCTCCAGAGGGCTCTTGCACGATCAAGTCGAGGTCTGCTTCGCCGCGCCATCGGAGGGTGATCTGTACATCGCCGGTTTGAAGCACGACGTTTTGAGGGCCGTCGAACCCTGCGCAGAGTGCACTTAGGTCAAACTGCTGGCCACTGGTGGTGTGTAGGTAGCAGCTGAGGTCGGCGTTGTTTACCTGGGCGTGGGCGAGGGGAGGGTGGCTGAGCCAAGCGGCGGTGCTGGCTAGGGTCGCGATCGCACCCCCAGCCAGCGTAGAAGTCAGCACAGAAACGGTTGACGCTAGGCGTGGGTTTGTCAGGGAAGTTTGCATCGATCTGTGGCCCACACTGCATGGACTATCAAATAAACTGGGTAATATCGGACATATCTTTAAAGTTCCCGTTAAGCGCCCGTAAAGCATTAGCTCGCTGCTAGCAAACACACGGGAGAATAGTCGCTATACTTTTTAGGCTAATCGTGCTAATTAGAGAGCACGCCAGATAACGCAAACAGATATCGCAAACGTTGTGAGTAACCGCCCATGGTTTCGTCGATTTTAGCCATTCTCTCTTTCATTATTGTTGGCTATACCGTTGGCTCAGTGCGCATCATCAAAGAAGGTAACGCTGCACTGGTAGAGAGACTGGGCCGGTTTCGAGGCACGCTCACACCAGGGCTAAACTTCATCGTTCCGCTGCTAGATAGCGTGGTGCTCGAAGATTCGATGCGAGAGCAGACCCTGGATATCGAACCCCAGCGAGCAATTACAAAAGACAATGTAGACCTGGAAGTAGATGCCATCATCTACTGGCGAATCTACGACCTAGAGCGCACCTACTACGCCATCGAAGATGTGGAATTTGCGATGCAGGAGCTGGTAATCACCACGTTGCGGTCGGAAGTGGGTAAGACCGATTTTCAAAGTTTGTTCTCTTCTCGGGAGACTATTAACCGGGCGCTGCTAGATGTGCTAGATGAGGCAACGGCACCCTGGGGGCTGAAGGTAAACCGGGTCGAAATTCAAAAGCTGGATCCGCCGCAAAACGTGCTGGATGCGATGCAGAAAGAGCGGGCTGCTACCTACGAAAAAAATGCCAAAATCTCAGAAGCTCAGGCCGATGTAGAGTCTATGCGGCTGCTCTCCCAGGCGCTAGAGGCGACGGGTAATGGCAAGGAAGTGCTGCACTATTTGCTGGCGCAGCGCTACGTCGCTGCCAACCAAAAGATTGGCGAAAGCGACAATTCGAAAGTGCTATTTATGGATCCGAAGGCGCTGACTGAGGGTCTTGTCGATTTGATTAATGAAGGCGATGCTTCAAACCCCTCCCCAAACCGATGAGATGCCGCTGCTGGGCCGTTCGTTAGGCGCACTGACTGAATGGGTGGTGGCGAAGGGACAGCCTGCCTATCGAGGTAAGCAGCTACATCAGTGGATTTATCAGAAGGGCATTCGCTCACTCGACGAGGTGACGGTGTTCTCGAAGAAGTGGCGGGCTCAGGTCAGTGATGTGCCGGTGGGGCGATCGCAGCTACACTACCGGTCCGAGTCGCCCGATGGCACGGTGAAATATCTGCTGCGGCTCAAAGACGGCCTGATTTTGGAAGCGGTGGGCATTCCTTCGGAGAAGCGGCTGACGGTGTGTGTGTCGTCGCAGATTGGCTGTCCGATGGGGTGCGACTTTTGTGCCACGGGGAAGGGTGGCTTTACTCGCAACTTGGAGACCTACGAAATTGTCGATCAGGTGCTGACGGTGCAAGAAGACTTTCAGCGCCGAGTGAGCAATATCGTGTTTATGGGCATGGGTGAACCCCTGCTGAATACGGAAAATGTTGTTGCGGCGGTGCGATCGTTCAATCAAGACGTGGGCATCGGTCAGCGGATGATCACGGTCTCTACCGTGGGCATTCCTGGCCATATTCGCAGGTTAGCCGAGCAGCAGCTGCAAATTACCCTGGCAGTGAGTTTGCATGCGAGCAATCAGGCCCTGCGCAAGCAGCTCATTCCCAGCGCCGAGAAGTATCCCCTCACCGCGCTACTAGACGAGTGCCGCGACTACGTGAAGATGACCGGACGGCGCGTCACGTTTGAATACATTTTGCTAGCCGACCTCAATGATCGGCCAGAGCATGCCGTGGAGCTGGCCAGCGAACTGCGCGGGTTTCAAAGCCATGTAAACCTGATTCCCTACAATCCCATCAGCGAAGTCGACTATCAGCGGCCAAGTCGTCAGCGGGTAGAAGGCTTCACCCAGCAATTGAAAGATAAAGGGATTGCGGTGAGCGTGCGCTACTCTCGCGGACTAGAAAAAGACGCCGCCTGCGGGCAGCTGCGCGCTTCGAAAGCGGCTGAGAGCATTGCGCCTGCGGTGACGGTATCCGCGCATTAGATGCCTTTATCAATCCTTTACCAATGCCTTTACCGATGCCTTTAGGGTGTCAGCCAGGCAAAATCAGAGAATTCAGGGTCGATCTCTTCATTTGCGGGCATTAGACGCACGCTAGCGTGTTCAATCTCTGGAATCCGTCGCTCCACTCTGTTTGGGATGCCATAGTCGTAGGCTATATGCCCTTCTCCGACCAGCACGACAACCTGCCGGTCGGGCTCAGCTTCCAGCTGTGTGACCACAGACGCTGCCATGGTTTCATCCCACAGCACCTGCGCCGCAAAGAAGTTTTCAAAATCTAGGCTGTGACCCATGCCGCCGTGGGCACTGAACACTGCTGAGACCGATTCCCGGTAGGCTTCATCTGTCGTGTCTATGTCGGCGACGGGTGGAATGTAGGTAAGGTCATCGCCAGAGAGGCTTTTGAGGCCTTCGCGGGCGACCTTACGAGTGATTTCGGCGGGGGTATTGAGCGCAATGAGGGGAATTTGGTTCGCCTTGGCGTAGCGGACGATGGGCGCGTAAAATTCCCAGTCCCAGCCCCAGCGCGTTTCGTATTCGCTCTGGGCAACTAGCTCTGCTTCGGTAATTTCGTCTGCCAGGTAGCGGTCTAGGACGGGTTGAAAGGGCCGCTGAAACATTTCTAGGCCGATGGCGAGATCATTTTGCTCGTTTAGCGCTTCAATGATTTCTAGCTGCGCGGTGTGGTCTGCTTCGCTGTTGTGGGTTTCGCCGAGGTACACCACTTGGCGAGTGGCGATCGCACTCAAGATATCGCTGTTGTCAATATCGGAAGGGGCGATCGCAGGCGTCTGGTCAGTTTGTTGGGCGATCGCAGGAGACACTGGCAATGCCTCAGCGGGGGAGGTAGCGGCCAGCTCGCTGCCGCCAGAGCAAGACAGAGAGAGCATTACCAGGACAAGACCCAGCGGAAGCGAAAACTGAAAGCGAGAAAACATGTGAGTTGGGGCTTGGAGGACATGCTGGAGCGACATCGCGCTTGCAGGTTGCTGCGCTTAGGAGGCGGTTGGATGCACAACGGCTTCCTTGCTTTTTCGATCTGTTTTGCGCTTTGCGGCGGAGATACGCTTCGGGTTTGTCCGGGGGGCTGACGTTGCTGCAGGTTTTGCTATGGCAGACCGCTGCGGACGGCTTTTAGAGGTTGTTATGTCTGCAGAGCGAGCGCGGCTTACGTTTTCTGCCTTGGCTATGCCTGTGAGACTGGGTTGCTTGAAGCTAGCGTTATTGAGGTTTGGTGCCTGGTAGAGAGAAGTCGCATCGTTTGGGGGTGCATCCCGGCGGCCATTTAGCAGGTTGGCCATGATAGTTTCGCAGGTAGCCTGGGAAGAGATCGTCGCGAGCAGGGTCGGACCGCTAAAAATGCCCCATTTACCGGAGGGGAGCTGCTGGGAAGTGAATTTCATAAGTCATAAAGAGGATGTTATACGGACGAGATTGAAAGGCGCTACTGGCGCAGCTTTGTAAATGAATTTCTTAATTGACTACATACTATCTCAATATTAAAAAATGTTTAATTTTGTATGCATTAGTTTGCAAATCGAGTTGCCCACGAAAAATGCTGCTAATCGCAAGATTTTGTCAGTATGAGCGAGTTTACGGCGAAAAAAGGCAGAGGATTGACTGCTTTTCTTGTCATTGATTGCCCACATTAAGCTGTTTGCCGGACTGTTTCCCCTGAATTGCGAATGCTAAGCGTGGATGCATTGAGTCGTCTGGGCATTTGTGTGGGTGGTAACTGACATATCTATATGGCGTTGCTCCAGACGGGTGCAGTCGCCATATCAGCGTGCGCCTCAAACCTGTTGACAACACTGCTGAAAAAGTGATCCGATACTGTTATCGGATAGTTTGCTGTTGCTTGCTGTTTGGTTCTTTCTATCGATTCTTTTTCGGGCTTGAGGTTATTTTCTATGAGACGCCGTGATTTCACGAATTGGATAGGGGTCGGCGCGATCGCGACCTCTCTGCCCATTGCGATCGCTGCCTGTACGCCTGAGAGTGAACCATCTGCCAATGACCCGGCAGCTGAAGATGGCAGCGCTGCGGACAAGGCCGCAACCGCCGGTGAGTTTGTCGCCATTGGCACCATTACCGAGCTAGCCCAAAAAGGCTTCTTAGCAGACGATGACGTGCTCGATGACCCGGTGATTGTGATCGAAGATCCGGCCAATCCTGACGGGCTGATTGCGCTGAGTTCAAAATGTACCCACACGGGCTGTACGGTAGCTTGGCAAGAAGATTTGTTTGCCTGCCCCTGTCACGGCTCCAAGTTCAATCCTGACGGAAGCGTAGTGACCGGTCCTGCCAGTGAGCCTCTGGCAAAATACACGGCCAAAATTGAGGGCGAAAATATTTTAGTGGCCTCTATTTAGCGCTCTTGGATAAGGGTTGGTCTGCGGCTGTAAAAGTTGTAGGCAGGTGCGGACGGAACATCTGGCCAGCGGACGGGCTCATATGAGGTACGCTGCTCCGTCGCTGCTTTTGCCACCTTTTTGCGTACCAACGTCATGCCCTCAGTCTGTTGTGAGTTTTCTACTGATGCCTCTGTAGGCTTACTGCTACCGTTGGAGGCGACGCCGCCAACGGGGTTAAAGCAAAGGGTAAAGCAGACGGTCAGCCAGATGCTGTACGGCCTGACTTATTGTTCGGGGCTGTCTTCGCTGTATGCCCGTTTGCGGGCTCAGCTGAAGGGCGAATCAGTCGCTACGGTGCTCATGTATCACAGCGTGCCAGCGCCCCAAGAAATTCCCTGGATGGATCCGGCCAACTGCCTGTCGTCAGAGCGATTTGAGCAGCACATGCAGTTTCTAGCTGAGCATCGCCATGTCGTCTCGCTCGACCGCCTGGTCCAAGCTTTGGAGCAAGGGGAGCCGATTCGGCGCGGTACGGTTGCGATCACTTTCGATGACGGCTATCTAAACAATTTGACGGTTGCTGCGCCGATTTTGGCTCGATATGGCTTACCGGCAACCTTTTACCTGGCGACGGCCTACATTGATGCGGCTGAGAATCAGTGGATTGATACGCTGTATTCTGCTTTTCGGGCGCGATCGCAGCACATCCTCTCACTTAGTCATCTAGGCTTGTCTGACTGGAGCTTGGGGAATGGGATGGCAGAGAATGAAACCGTGTGTCGAGTGGCTTATCGTGCGATCGCCCGCCACCTCATTACCTGCACTTCCACTGAGCGTCATCAGATACTGCAAGCCGTCGATCAGCAGCTTAGGCCATCGGTGTATCCACCTCGGATGACCCTTACTTGGGACGATGTGCGTGAGCTGCGTCAGCGCTACCCAATGATTGACCTCGGCGTGCACACGGCCAACCACATCGACCTGCAGACCCATTGGCAAGACACAGAGCGCGAATTGCAGATTTCAATCAACTGCCTGCTGAGCGAGACAGGCGATCGCCCCCAGCACCTAGCCTTTCCCTACAACCGCTACCGCGCAGAGTCGCAGACCAAGGCAGCTGCCTACCTGCGCTCAGCCGTCGCCACTTCACCGGCTGACCCAGTCGTGAGAGCCCACACCGACCGCTACGCCCTCCCCAGGCTAGAAGCGCCCGACGCGATGCTACTGCTCAAAGCCTGGACAAACGGCGGCTTCCCCGACGTACCCCAGCGATTGTTTGGCCAAGCGTTAACTCAGCCCTATTAGGTACAAAGAGGGGTGTTAGCAAAAGGAGCTTGCAAGACTATCCCACGAGGACGCTGGTCAAATTTTGTCGAATCAAGTCTTGGGCTAGGTCAATCCCCGTATCCCCCTCATTAGGCAGCATGCCATCTAGCAGCAGCATGGCTAGACCATGCACCATTGACCACCTACCCAAGGCCAGTAAGTACGCATCGCCCGGCTTCATTACCCCAGCGGCCTGACCTGCTTCAATAATGTCGACCAGGATTTGAAAAGTTCCCTTTGAGACGGTGTAGAGAGTGCTATCAGCCGGTTCTGCCGCTGGAAAGTGGCTGAACATGACGCGGAAGTGGGTGGGGTGATCGAGCGCGTAGCGTACATATGCTGTGCCCGCTGCCTGCAGACTACCAACGGGGTCGTCTGTGATTATGGCGTCTTTAAGATATTGACCAAATTCAACGAATCCCTCTTCTGCGACGGCTGCTAGCAGCGCCGCCTTGTCGGCGAAATGGCGGTAGGGTGCTGTGTGAGAAACCCCGGCTTGGCGAGCAACTTCTCTGAGCGAAAGGCTGTTGGCGTCTTTGGTTTCGAGCGTTACAAGGGCCGCGTTTAGCAGGGCCTGACGCAAATCGCCGTGGTGATAGGGTTGCTTTTTTGCCATGGCCTTGCGGTGAGAGTTGATGGGTAGCGGTCAGATCGGATTCACATTTTACAGGTGTTGACAGTGTAAACATGTCGCGCTATCTTGAAGTCGTCAGTAAGTTTACATTGCCAACATTTATTGTCAGTAGAGGAAGGTTCATATGAAATCGACTGAATATTCCACAGAAGATGTGAAGCAAATTTTAGCGATCGCCATGGGCCGAGAAAGCTCATCCGAGACTCAGCTGAGGGAGATGGCACAGGACCTGTCTATCTCCGACGCAGACCTGACCTACGCCATGGAAAAATGGGCGCTTGAGAAAACACAGCAGCGCGAAAAGCTGCAGCGTCGTCAGCGCTTTTACCGGCAAGAGCTGCTGCCCTATCTGGCCGTAAATGCCCTGCTGATCGGTATCAATATTTCGGTGGCAGGCGCCATCACTTGGGCGATTTATCCGCTGCTGGGGTGGGGCGCTGGTCTGGTGCTGCTAGACGGTACGCTGTCGTCCTGCCGTAGCCGCCGGTCAAGCCAACAGCTGAACTGCCAACCAACCCGACGCCCACAGCTTTGGGAGGCAAAGGGGTGAAATTTTCTCGCACGCTCGAAACCACAGCAGATCCTGCATCTGTTTGGGCTGTGTGGACCGATGTTGCTCACTGGCCAGAGTGGGATAGTGAGTTGAAAGACGCGACGCTAGCGGGTGACTTTCGGCTAGGCGCAATGGGTTGGCTGACGCCAAAGCAAGGTCCTCGTCTAAAATTTTCGATTGTGCAGGTGAATTGGGGCGAAAGCTACACCTACATCACCTATTTGCCGCTGTGTAGGCTCAAGGTTTATCGCTACATGCGCCAAGGCGTGCATCAAGGTGAAGCGCCACTCAGCTTTACCCACGAGGTTTCGTTTGAAGGATTTTTAGGATTTTTCTTTGGCTGGCTGCTGGGCAGGCAATTCAAGTCGGTGTTGCCCAGCGTGATGCAGTCCGTTCGAGACCGCGCAGTTTAGAAAAGCCGTGAAAATTCGGACGGCACGCCAGAGGATGACCACTTCACCCTAGTCGGTGACCAAAAGTCGGGCATATTTACCCAAACCCTTTTATGCCGAAGCCTTTGCGCTTTTGAGAAGAAGTGAATACGTCGTGTCGTCAGACCTGGTGAGCTAATGATTTAACCCTTCTTGTTAGCTTACTTTTCTGACGCCGGGTACGTTCGTTATATGGAACGAGCGCCGACAAGGTCATGCTTAGTTCCGTTTCTTCTAGGTGTCACCCATGGGTATGAAAAAGCGTCTTTTGCAGTGGACAGCGCGGGTCGCCAAGCTGTGCGTGAAGCCGGTTGCCTGGGTGGCGGGCGTCGCTGCGACGCTATCTCCTGCCGTCCAAAAGCCTGCGGCTGCCCAAGTGGTACCTACCGCTGATGGAGCCGGGACTACGGTGAGCGAAAGCGGCGACCAGTACGACATCGCTGGCGGCACCCAAGCGGGCGGCAATCTATTTCATGAGTTTGAGAAGTTTAGCCTCAGCGAATCGGAAACGGCTAACTTCACCAGCGATTCAGGCGTTTTCAATATCGTGGGCCGGGTCTCTGCTGCAAACCCGTCTTATATAGACGGCACGATTCAGGTAGAAGGTAGCGACGCTGACCTGTACTTGATCAATCCATCGGGTGTACTGTTTGGACCCAACGCGCAGCTGGCCCTGCCGGGCTCTTTTACCGCAACAACGGCTGACCAAGTTGAATTCGGTGAGCAGTGGCTGAGCGCGGCTGACGCCAATCCCGACTATGCGGCACTCAGTGAAGACCCCTCCGCGTTTCGCTTTAGTGAGGCGGATGCGGGCGCGGTGGTAAATCAAGGAGACTTGGCTGTTGCGCCGGGTGAATCGATTGCCCTAGTGGGCAGCAGTGTCGTCAATACGGGTGAGCTGGCGGCGCCGGGCGGAGAGATTGGGCTGGTTGCCGTGGGGGGTGAAAGTACCGTCCGGCTGAAGACGCCGGGGAGCTTGCTGAGCCTAGAGGTGTCGGAGAGGGGGCTGGAAGAGGGGATGGGGGGCGACTTTGCCGCTACTGCCCTGCCCGGACTGCTGACGGGCCAGGAAAGTTCGGCTGTCGACACTTTGGAGCTTTTGCCAAATGGCGATGTTGTTCTCAGGCACGCTGAAGGGGATGTCACAGTAGATGCCGGTGATGTGGCTGTCTCGGGAACGATTTCTGTCGCGTCAGAAACGGCTGCGGGGGGTGTCGTTTCGCTTTTGGGGGAGTCGGTTGCGGTTGCGGGCGGGGTTGTCGATGCTTCTGGGGAGTCGGGGGGCTCGGTACGCATTGGTGGCGGGTTTGCTGAGGAGGGGATGCCGGCGGCTGAGACGACCCATCTATCGGCGGATGCGACGGTGCGGGCTGACGGGGCTACCGGTGATGGGGGCGATATTTATGTAGGGGCTGGTCACCGGGCGACGGTTCGGGGTGAGATCTCTGCGCGCGGGGCAGGGGCGGGGGGATTTGTCGAGACCTCGGCTGATTATATTGATGTGAATGGAGCAGAGGTCGATGCGACGGGTGCGAGTGCCCACGGGCACTGGCTGATCGATCCGGTAGATATTGAAATTGTGAATGGGCCCGGCGGAGCCAATCAAATCGATGCGGCGCTGATTGAGTCGCAGTTAGATAGTGGTGTGGACGTTACGGTGGAAACTACGTCTGGCTCGGGGGGCAATGGCGATATCACCTTGCTGACTGGGATTCAGCAGACGGGGGGTGGCAGCGGGGCGCTGACGTTTACGGGCAGACGATTTGAAGATAATGGCCATGATATTTCGCTCAGTAGCACGGGCGATCTGACGTTTAACCTGAATGCGGTTAATCCGGAAGCGGTGGTTGATTCTGCGTCGATTGACAGTGCAATTGATGCGATCGCAAACGTAAATGGTCGTCGCCTAATTAACTTGGGCGCAGGCAACTACACCTTCGATGCCACCACGACAATTCTCTCTAGCGTGGATATTCAAGGGGCTGGCACCGCAAGCACTACGCTGAGCGCAACCGATTCTCATCGGCATTTTGACATAGCGTCTGCGGTGGAGGTTTCGCTGCGGAACCTTACAGTGACCACTGACGGACTCATGCCTGCTCAACTCGGTGGCGGCATAGAAAATAGCGGCGACCTGACGATTGAGAATGTTCACTTTGTAGATAATCGCGCGCGTACTGGTGGCGCGATTGATAGCTACCAGAGAAACGGATTTTCGGGCGGAAATCTGACAGCTTCTAACAGTGAGTTTAGAGATAACTCGGCGCTTCTCTCTGGCGGCGCGATCGCCCTTACCAATTCATCGAGCTCCACCATTGACAGTACATTGTTTGAAAATAACGCCGCCCTAGATGACGGCGGAGCGCTGCGCGTTGCAAATTCTGTTCTCTCTGTGGGTGCGGGCACCCGCTTTGTAGACAACACCAGCGAAGATGATGGCGCTGCGGTGGGCATTCGCGGTACGGGGCGAACTGATTTTAATGATGTAACCTTTGAGCGCAATGTTTCTAATAGCGATGGTGGTGCGTTTGCTGGATGGGGCGGGGCGACAGTCGCCTTTGATGGCGTTGTTTTCTCAGAAAATAGCGCTCGTGAGGCGGGGGGAGCGCTAAGTCTGTTTAGTGGAACGTTTGACATTAACAATTCGGTGATTGAGCGCAATCTTGCTGTAGATGGGGGCGCAATCACAATGCACAGCAGTGTGCTAACGACCCGCAGCACCGTGTTCGACCAAAATTCGGCTGGGGATGATGGGGGTGCTCTGCATGCCTCTGGCAGCAGCACAGTGAATTTGAATGCGGGTACTGTGTTTTCTGAAAATACAGCTGCTGACGATGGGGGTGGTGGCTTCTTAACCGACGGCACGACCGCGATGGTAAGTAGCACGCAGTTATTGAACAATACTGCCGGAGAAGGCGGTGGTCTGTATGCGTCTGTCGGTAGCGACGTTGTCATTCAGGACACCACGTTTGACGGCAATAGCGCCACGCAGAACGGGGGCGGACTGAGAATTTCTACAGGTACCGCCAATATCGGCACTTCAACATTTACAGGTAACCAGGCAGCGCTAGGGGGCGGACTAGAAATCAGAGATAGCGCGGTGACCGCTGTTGATACGACTTTCGAGAACAACACGGCTACCGATAGCGGGGGCGCTATTCACGCTTTCAAAGACGTAACGCTGGATTTAGAAACGGTCACGTTATCAGATAACAGTGCCTTCAATGGGGGCGGTTTATTTATCAACGATGGCGCGGTCACTAGCCATACAGACACTCGCTTTGAGCGCAACACGGCGACAAATTATGGCGGGGCGATCGTTGTCAGAGAAAGCGAACTCACCGTTAATCAGACCGTTTTAGACGGTAATCAGGCGGCAACGACCGGTGGTGGCATTCGCGCTTCAGACAGTAGCGCGATCTCTGTAGGTGTAGCCAGCGAGCTGACCAACAATCAAGCTGCTGTCGGCGGGGGCATTTATATCGATAGCGGTAGTTCGATATCGGTCAATGCGGCTGACTTAGAAAATAACTATGCAAGTCAGTTTGGCGGCGGTCTCTATGCCAATACGCTTGGGTTGGTGACGGTCAGAGACAGCACCTTCACAGCCAATGTTTCGGATGACGTGGGCGGCGCGATCGCGCTCTACCAGGTCCCCAATGCGACCATCTCCAACACCGCATTTACCCAAAATGACGGGGCTAGCGGCGGCGGCGTCAGCATTGCAGACAATGTGCGCCTCACCGTTCAAAATGCCAACTTCTCAGGCAATACGGCTATGGACAATGGTGGTGGCTTCTCTGCGGTCAATGGTAGTGAGGTCGCGATCACAGGGACGACTTTTGTCGCTAACGACGCCCGAAATGGCGGCGGTCTCCATGCTGCTAACGCGACTGTCCAAGTCAGTGGCAACAGTAGGTTTTCTGACAACGTGGCTAGCCGTGATGGGGGTGCGATCGCCCTGAGTGAGAGCGCTGCCACCATCAGCAGTGTCCTGATCTCTCAAAACCAGGCCGGGAAATCTGGCGGTGCTATCTTCAAAGACTCGGCAGCTGCACTGGATATTTCTGGAGCAGAAATAAGCGACAACACTGCTGGTCAGCAGGGCGGGGCCTTAAGCCTGACCGGGAATGCCAGTACCAGGCTGGATTCGATCAGCCTAAATCGCAACCGAGCAGATGGTTCTGGCGGTGCCATAGACATTGATGAAGGCGCCTTAACGATTCAGGCTGCCAACTTATCAGGTAACCGGGCGGCTGTAGATGGCGGGGCGATCTATCAGACGGGGACGGCTCAGGTCACCGTCAGCCGGGTGGCTATTTCGGGTGGTGAGGCGGGTAGTAAGGGTGGTGCGATCGCCCATCAGTCAGCCCAGGGCGCTTTGACCATCAGCGATACCACCCTAGAGCAGAATGTAGCTGGTGAGAGTGGCGGAGCTATCTTTAGCGACTCCACAGGGGCTGTGACGCTCTCGGGCGTGACCTTGGTAGACAATGCAGCGGTTAGCAATGATGGTGGTGCGATCTCACTGCACGACGAGGCTGGCGTTGCAGTCTCTTCATCGCGGTTTGAGCGCAACCGGGCGGGCGACCAAGGTGGGGCGATTCATGCTAGGTCAAGCGGTGCTGTAGAGGTCGATGGATCTTCATTTGTGCAGAACGCGGCGGATTCAGATGGGGGTGCGATCGCCCTCAACACCACACCAACTCCCGCGAGCATCAGCGGTTCTAGATTTGAAGACAATGCCAGCCAAGAAGACGGCGGAGCTATCTCTGTGCGGGCCGATGCGAAGGCTACGCTAGCGCGCAACGAATTTACGCAAAATGCTGCGTCTGGATTGGGAGGGGCTGTCTATGTTGCAGGCAGCGCCACGATAGATCGGAGTGAGCTCAGCAATAATCAGGCGCATCGTGGAGGTGCGATCGCTGCCGCCGGACAAGGTGAGCTAACCCTTACCGACACTCAAGTCATTGGCAACCAGGCAACCATTGATGGCGGTGGTCTGAACCTATCAGACGAGGCTCAGGCGACTGTTTCTGGACAGCTAGTGACCGATGCCGCAGGGCGAGCAACTTTTGCCACCACCCGGTTCGAAAACAATACATCAGGGCGTGACGGTGGTGGCATCGGTCTAGATGATGCCAACCAGATCGCTGTATCAGGTGTGCTGGTAAGAGGGAATGAATCTGGTGACGATGGGGGCGGTATCGCCGTTACCGACTTCAGCATCGGCACTTTTGAGAACGTAAATGTTGAGAACAACCACGCTAACGATAACGGGGGCGGGGTGTATAGCAACAACAATTCTGCAGGACCCATCACGAATCGAGTCACCCTTGAAAATACCCGCATCATCGGCAACAGCGCAGATGATGCGGGCGGCGGCTTTTACCGGGGGCTGCGCGGTAATGCAACTGTTCGAAACAGCCACTTCAGGGACAATCAGGCTGCAGTCGATGGGGGGGGCATTCGAGCTGCTGACGGTCTTACCACCCTTGAAAATGTCGAGGTGGTAAATAATCAGGCCAGCTTTGGGGGCGGACTCGAAATCAGCGACACAGGGCAGGTGACCGTTTCAGACAGCACGTTTCAAGGTAATAGCGCTACCACAATAGGCGGCGGCGTCCAGGTAGATGTGGGCGCGACCCTGACTGCGACGGGTAGTACGTTCGAAGCGAATACAGCCAGTAGCGGCGGTGGCGGCCTGTTCAATTTGGGCACGAGCGAGCTAGTGAATTCCACCTTCAGCGCTAACACAGCCGGTAACGACGGCGGCGCGATCAATTCATTTGGCGCAGCGGCGGCGCTGACGGTGCGCAACAGTACCTTGAGCCAAAATGTGGCTAGCCGGGCGGGCGGTGGCATCCACGAGAGCGGCACTCAGGGCGCTCGCCTACAAAATGCGATTGTGGCAGGCAACACCAGTCCAGACGCCTCCGATGTGAGCGGCGTCTTCGAAGACAATGGCAATAACCTGATTGGCAGCGCTGACGCCGCAACGGGCTTTACTGCCTCTGCCCTCGTTGGCACATCGGCAGCTCGCCTCGACCCTAGGCTCACCCCCCTCGCCAACAATGGCGGTCCAACCAAGACTCACTTATTGCTATCGGACAGTGCGGCGATCGATGCGGGCGCTGCCAGTAACTTACCTGCTGTCGATCAGCGCGGCGGGCTACGTTTTGTTGGTGCGGCTGTAGATATTGGCGCGGTAGAACTCACCGAGGCCGAGCTGCCGCCACCTGAGCCACCCGTTGCCGGCCCCGTCGACCCGGTTGACCCAGCTGACCCGATTGGCGGTAGTCATGACCTTGACGGCGAGATACTCGATCCTACTTTTTCCACGGCTGACTTTAGTGGCCTCGATAGCCTGCTGGCCAATCGCTTTGAACATAAGCTAGACGATGCTAATGCCGCTATCCGCAGTTTGGAGCATTCTTTTAGTCAGGACTTTGAAGACTATTGGGATCTCTCGGCTGGGCCTGATTTAACGTTTGAAGAGGTCCAGGCTATTCTGCGTCGTGCCCAGGAGGAGTACAAGGTCAATTCAGCCGTCATCTACGCGATTTTTGCGCCAGAGGAGCCAGCTGAGGAAGATGCTTCTACGATTTTGCAGGTCGATCCGACGCCTGCTGCCGACGATCTGCTAAATCTCTCTGTGGTGATGCCTGAAGGTGAGCTGGTGAGCTATCAGCTACCGGTGACTCGCCGGGAGGCCTCAAGGCAGGTTCGCATGCTGCGGAGCACTGTGTCTGACCCAGACGATGCCCATAGCTACCGGCCCCTAACCCATCAGCTATATCAGTGGCTGCTCGCCCCGCTTGAAACTGATTTGGCGGCTCAAAATATTCAAAACCTAATGTATGCCCTAGATACGGGGCTGCGGACTGCGCCGGTCACGGCCATGCACGATGGTGATGACTTTTCTCTAGAGCGCTATGGTATTTCGGTGGTGCCGAGCATGGGCCTGATGCAGGCTGACTTTCCGGTGCCGGTGCGCCGGGCGACTGTCGCCATGGGGGTGTCTGAGTTTCAGGCGGAGCAGCCGCTGCCTGCGGTGCCCATTGAGCTAGAGGCAGTAAAAAGTATCGTGCCCGTGGCTCAAACGGTGCTGAATGAAGGTTCTACGATAGATGCCCTGAGCAGCGTTCAGGCCTTGGAGCAGCCGGGCGTATTGCACCTGGCGACCCACGCGACTTTTGACAATCGCTCCCCGGAGAGTTCTTACATTCAAATGTGGAACGAGCCGCTAAACATGAAGGCATTTAGCCAGCTGGGCTGGGGCGAGTCTGACCTGGAGCTGCTGATACTAAGTGCGTGCTCGACGGCGCTAAGCGGGCGCAACTCGGAGCTGGGGTTTGCGGGGCTGGCAGCGGCCTCGGGGGTAGATGCCACGGTGGGTAGCCTCTGGCAGGTATCTGATGTGGGCACGCTGGCCCTCATGAGTGAGTTTTATAGTCAGCTTGAGTCCACCGATTTGCGGTTCGATGCGCTGAGAAAGGCTCAGCTGGCGTTGCTGCGCGGCGAGACCCGGATTGAAGCGGGCAATTTGACCACCAGTCGAGGTGAAATTGACCTGCCCGATGAGTGGTCGCTGCCGGAGAGCGCGGCGCTAGACCATCCGTTTTTCTGGTCGGCGTTTACGATGATCGGCAACCCCTGGTAGGTTGGTTGGAGCCCTCCAAACCTAACCAGACAAGGCCTATGCGAGATTTTCAGCTGCCCGGTCGTTCGCCTGCCTACGCTCAAAAAGGTATGGCTGCTACGTCCCATTCTATGGCGACCCTAACGGCGATAGATGTTTTGCGCTCAGGCGGCAATGCGATAGATGCCGCGATCGCAGCTTCTGCCGTTCTCTGCGTGGTCGAACCCCAGTCTACGGGCATTGGCGGTGACTGCTTTGTGCTGTATGCGCCAGCAGATAGCGGCGAGGTGGTGGCGCTTAATGGCTCGGGAAAATCACCCAAGGCGGCCAGTCTCAGCTGGTTTTTAGACCAGGGCATGGACGATATTCCGTTGCAGAGTCCCCACGCGGTGACGGTGCCGGGCGCGGTCGATGCCTGGTGCAAGCTGCACGGCGACTATGGCCATCAGCCCTTGTCAGATCTGCTTCAGCCTGCGATTCGGCTGGCGATGGAGGGCTACACGGTTCACCCCAGAGTGGCTTACGACTGGCAAGACCTGTCGGATAAGCTGCGGGCCACTGAGAATGCTCGGCGACTGTTATTAGTAGACGGGCGATCGCCCAAAGCGGGTGAAAGACACCGTCAGCCGGCGCTGGGTGAAACACTACAGCTCATCGCCGCCCATGGCCGGGAAGGATTTTATTCTGGGCCGGTCGCAGAAGACATCGTGAGCTATCTGCAGTCTATCGGTGGGCTGCACACCCTAGAAGACTTTGCTTCGACGGCGGCTGACTATGTGACGCCGATTACGACGCAGTACCGAGGCTACGACGTGGTGGAGTGCCCGCCCAATGGTCAGGGGCTGACGGCGCTGGTCATGCTCAATATTTTGGCGGGTTGCTCGCTGACGGAGTTCGCGCCGATGAGCGCTGAGCGGCTGCATTTAGAATGTGAGGCGGCTAAGCTGGCCTACGGGGTGCGCGATCGCTACGTTGCCGATCCTGACCAGTCCGATATTCCGCTCGAAACCCTGCTTTCAAAAGACTATGCCGCTGAGCTCGGCGCAAAAATTTCGCTGGATAAAGCCTTGCCGCCGCTAACAGATTCAGATTTTCCTACTCATCCCGATACGGTGTATCTCTGCGTAGTAGACCGCGATGGCAATGCAGTGAGCTTCATCAACTCAGTTTTTCACGGTTTTGGCAGCGGCCTAGTGAGTCCTCAATCGGGCGTCGTGCTGCAGAATCGCGGGGCGGGCTTTAATTTGCGAGAGGGACATCCCAATGCGATCGCACCCCAAAAGCGCCCGCTCCACACCATCATTCCTGGCATGCTCATGCGCCAAGGCCCAGCGGGACCCAGAGCCGTCATGCCCTTTGGCGTTATGGGCGGCCAATACCAGCCCACCGGCCATGCCCACTTCCTCACGAACGTGCTGGACTACCGCATGGACGTGCAGACCGCGATAGACGCGCCCCGGATTTTTCACAATGGTGAAGCCTGCGAAGTGGAGCGCGGTATCTCTTTGCAGGTGAGAAAGCGCCTGTCTGAAATGGGCCATGAGGTGGTGCCTGCGGTGACGCCCCACGGCGGCGGACAGGCCATCTGGATAGGCGAAGACGGCCTGATAGGCGCGTCAGATTCTAGGAAAGATGGCTGCGCCCTAGGCTATGAATAGGATTTTCCCGAATTCGTGCCTCAACGAGTGATTTTGCGGAATTCTGCCTGCTCTATCTTTGGGCACTCTAGCGGCAACACAGCCGAGCGGCTATCCAAGGCGCGCCGGTGTTTTGCTGTCGCGACAAGGGACCAAATCCGATGTTGAAAAAGCTTTTGCTCTCAGGGGCCGGGCTGATTGTGTTCACGCTGATGCTGTGGGCAGGTAGCTCGCTCATGGTGAAGCGGCAATCGGCAAAGATGGATGAACTGGCCCAGGAAGCGCTGGCGCAGTACCCCGCCACCCAGACCAACGACGCTGCTAGAACGCTACACGTCCTGGTAGGTGAGCTAGGCATCGCAAGCATCACCAGCCAAGAAGAACCCGATGACGTTGTGCCAGATCCGGTGCAAGCAGAGGCTTTGCAGGCCATGACCGATGACCTCAGTGACTATTTCGAGGCACAAGGGCAAAAAACGCAAGGCCCCCTTGACCCCATTCCCGAAAATCTTCAAGCCTATCTTGAGCAAAACCTAGATGCGCTCTCTGATGTGCAGGCTCATTTGCGCAGCGGCGAACCCCTCGTTTGGGAGTTTGACGCGGACCAGGTGGCCGACTTTAGCTTCGCGGTGCCGAGCTTTTTGGGACTTGCTCAGCTGCAGCAGCTACTTGCGCTAAAGGCTAT
>JBCBIK010000063.1:0-24601 GCA_038524545.1 Cyanobacteria bacterium J06623_4
CTTGGCCGAGCTGATGACGCTGGAAATGGGAAAAACGCTGGGTAGTGCGATCGCAGAAGTTGAAAAATGCGCTTGGGTGTGCCGCTACTACGCCGAACATGCGCAGGCCTTTCTGGCAGATGAGCCTGCTAGCACCGATGCGAGCCGTAGCTATGTTCGTTTTTTGCCGTTGGGTGTGCTGCTCGCGGTCATGCCGTGGAATTTTCCGCTTTGGCAGGTGTTTCGTGCGGCGGCCCCGGCGCTCATGGCTGGCAATACCCTGCTGCTCAAGCACGCGTCAAATGTGCCACAGTCTGCCCTAGCGATCGCAGATATCTTTTCCCAGGCAGGGTTTCCGCCGGGTGCCTTTCAGACCTTGCTTGTGAGCGCTAGCCAGACAGCGCCGATCATTGCCGATGAGAGAGTCCGGGCAGTGAGCCTCACAGGCAGTGGACCGGCAGGGGCGGCGGTCGCTGCGACAGCGGCAAAACATATCAAAAAGTCTGTGCTGGAGCTGGGCGGTAGCGACCCGTTTATTGTGCTATCTAGTGCAGATTTGGAGAGTGCGATCGCAACGGCTGCCACTGCCCGGCTGATCAACAATGGCCAGTCTTGCATTGCGGCCAAGCGCTTTATTGTGGCTGAGGAGATTGCCGACCGCTTTGAGCAAGGCCTAGCGACGGCGTTTGCCAGCCAAAAAGTGGGCGATCCGAAGCTGCCCGAGACGACGGTTGGTCCTCTGGCTACCCCAGATATTCTCAAGACGCTAGATCAGCAGGTTCGAGCTTGCCTGGCGCAGGGCGCAACGGCTCTGATTGGTGGCGATGTAGATGCTCTGCAGCAGCAGCTTCCGGAGGCTCTGCGGCAAGGAAACTTTTATCCGCCGACTATCTTAACGGCGATTCCGCCGGGGACGCCCGCTGACCAAGAGGAATTTTTTGGGCCGGTTGCCTTAGTCTTTCGGGTCGCAGGTATTGATGATGCGATCGCACTTGCCAATTCCACTGCGTTTGGCCTGGGTGCAAGCGCCTGGACGACCGATTTGGAAGAACAACAAACCCTTATTAACGAACTTGACGCGGGGGCTGTATTTATCAATGGCCTGGTAAAATCTGACCCGCGCCTGCCCTTTGGCGGGGTAAAAACGTCGGGCTACGGGCGAGAGCTGGGCCGATACGGACTTTTAGAATTTGTTAATGCGAAGACGGTTTGGGTGAAATAGAGGTATTGGTGAATTACGGTCGGTTGCTCTAAATCTGGCTCAGAATCTTTAAACGCTTGGATATTCAAACGCACAATTTCCTACTATTTCTATCTCCATGAATACTGCTGAACTTCTCGTGCGCTGCCTGGAAAATGAAGGCGTTAAGTATATCTTTGGCCTACCCGGCGAAGAAAATCTTCAGCTGCTACAGGCGCTCAAGCGCTCTTCGATTCAGTTTATTACCACTCGCCACGAGCAGGGCGCGGCCTTCATGGCCGACGTGTACGGGCGGCTAACCGGTAAGGCTGGGGTGTGCCTTTCTACCCTGGGGCCGGGGGCGACGAACCTGATGACCGGCGTGGCCGATGCCAACCTCGACCGGGCGCCGCTGGTCGCAATCACTGGGCAGGTGGGCACCGACCGGATGCATATCGAATCGCACCAGTATCTAGATCTGGTGGCCATGTTCGCCCCGGTCACCCAGTGGAATAAACAAATCGTCCGACCGGACACGACGCCGGAAATTGTTCGCAAAGCGTTTAAGATGGCTCAGTCCGAGCCCCCCGGCGCGGTCCATATCGATCTACCCGAAAATATTGCCGATATGCCAGCGAGCGGTGAGCCACTGCGGGCAGATTTGCCAGCGGTTCCCGTCGCGTCTGAGGAGAGTTTGCAGCGGGCTGCGATCGCAATTTCGCAGGCGAGCAACCCGATGATTTTGGTGGGCAATGGGGCCATTCGCAACCGGGCGAGTGAGGCGATTACCCAATTTGCCCGGCAGCAAAATATTCCTGTGACCAATACCTTCATGGGTAAGGGGGTTTTGGACTATACCGACGAGCGATCGCTCTGGACGCTGGGGCTACAGCAGCGAGACTATATTGCCTGCGCCCTTGATGAGAGCGATCTGATTATCACCATTGGCTATGACCTGATCGAATACGGGCCCAAAAAGTGGAACCCGGATAACAACCGACCAATTATTCACATTGCGCTGACCCCGGCTGAAATTGACAGTAGCTATGTGCCTACGGTAGAAGTCGTCGGAGATATTTCTGACGCGCTCAATGAAATTAGCGATCGCATCCATCGCCCACAAGACCCGCTCAATGGCACTCAGGTCAATGCTCAGATTGCCGGCCTACGCGCTGAAATGCAGGAAAATTATGAGCAATATGCCACTGACACGGGCTTCCCGATCAAGCCCCAAAAGCTGCTGTACGACCTTCGGCAGGTCCTAGCACCAGAGGACATCGTCATTTCTGATGTGGGCGCTCACAAAATGTGGATCGCCCGTCACTACCACTGCGCCCGGCCCAATACCTGTCTGATTTCCAACGGGTTTGCCTCAATGGGGATTGCCATTCCCGGCGGCGTTGCAGCCAAGCTTGTATACCCTAATCGTAAGGTTGTTGCGGTCACCGGAGACGGTGGATTTATGATGAACTGTCAGGAGCTGGAAACCGCTCACCGCATTGGGACTGCCTTTGTCACAGTGATATTTAACGACGGTGGCTATGGCCTGATCGAATGGAAGCAAGAATCTCACTATCACGAATCTTCCTACATAAAGTTCAACAATCCCGACTTTGTAAAACTCGCTGAAAGCATGAATCTAAAAGGCTATCGAATCGAGTCGGCAGAAGACTTTGTGCCGACGCTCAAAGCGGCACTGGCTCAGAACGTACCTGCCGTGATCGACTGTCCGATAGACTATCGGGAGAATTTGTTGTTTAGTGAGCAGGCGAAGGCTCTGAGCTGTCCGCTTCCTAGGGGGTAAGTGGCTTGATATACTGATAAAGTGAAATCATGATTGGTGATAAGGAAGGTACTGCGGGTTGAGCTCCAAAACATGGTTGAGAACAACAACAACACGTCGGTTACGAGGGCTGTTAGCGTCTGTCGCTCTCGTTGGATTTTGCCAGAGTTGCTCGGTTCCTCAAGAACCGGTGAGCGCAGATCCCACTACCGAGCCGAGTCAGCAAGAAGCGGTCTTACCAGACTCTCTCCCTGTGGCCCCTACGCCCACCGATAGCCAGCCCCTTCCTCCCCCTGGCTCGGCAGAGGCCGAAACGCCAGATGCTCAGATCCCCGGCAATTCTCCGAATACTGCGGCGCCGAACAATTCTGAACTACCCGATTTTTGCGATTTGCTCACCCAAATTCCCCAGCCAGCTACGACCTCGACCTACACCGTCGTCGATGAGCAGCAATCGCCCAAATATGAAGTGCCAGGGACCGATGTCTTTCGTACAGAGACCCTGCCCGCTTATGGCATTCAGTTTGATGAATATGCCCTGTTAAGTACGCTGCAGTCAACGCGCACCTACTTTACCGAGCAGAGCTGTCAAGATCCCAAAATTCTCAAGAGCGGCATCCTCGGCACCCAAAATGTGGAAGTGTCCGATGTGTTAGATACATTGGACTTCATGATCCAAGTGTTGAGTGAAGATTTGGTCGCGGGTCAGTCCACCCGCCTCAAGGATGCAACCTTTATCAACCAAAATTTCAAGGTTGTTCGCTGGCTAGCCTACGATCCTCAAAACCTCAACGAAACCCGTTTACGAATTACCAAGTATGCGGTGTTTACTCATCCCGGCTCGCGATCGCCCACAGAAGTTTTTAACACACCGGTCTACAGGCTAAAAGACGATTTGACCGATGAGTCTTTCATTACTAACTACACCAAGCAAGAGGTGCTGAGCGGTATTTATGAGCCGGGCGGCGCCGAGTTTGGCAAGGTAGAAACGCTTGCCTACCTCAGCCGTGAAAGCTTTGAAGATGCTTTGCTGCAGGGCACTGCCTATGTCACCTTCCCCGACGGCAGCGCCACCTATTTCAACGTCGACAAAAACAACGGCATTGCCTACGTTCCAGGACTCGACCAGTGGCAGCAAGAGCGCTACTGGTACTTCAAAGAAGTCGATCAGCTCAAAGGCTACGGGCACAGCAGTGAGACCAAAATTGCCATTGACCCCGGCGTCACCTTCGCGGGCGATGTGCTCAACATTGGTCTAGGAAAAATCATCGCCATCGAAGACAACAATCAGAACATTCGGCTCGGCATGGTCGCAGACACCGGCGGTGCCTTTCTCCCAAACTTACACCAGCTCGACTTTTTTGCAGGGGTCTTTCCTAGCCGCAGTGCCTACGAGCAGGCCGTACAGCCGCTACCGACTTACGCGCGAACCTACATTCTGCTGAAGAAGTAATGCCTTGGGCCGACCTCACAACCGGTCGATGATGAGTCTGCATTGGAGCGATTAATTCAAACGACGCTAAGATAAAACCGCTGTCCAAATTTGCATTAAAGCAGTGACTCTTTTGGGTTTCTCGGCGGCGGGGTTTATGTAGTTCATCATGGTTTCTGCGCTGGAAACAGTGGGCAATGCTCCGAGTGCTCGCGGCTCGATGAACATTTTTTCTATTCGGCCATTTCTTACCAACATAGAGTATCGCCGCGATCGCAGACCCATCCCTTTATCAGACAGGTCTGTGAGCATTCCCATCCCTCGCGTAAAGTCACCTCTGACATCGGGTATAAAGCGAATGCGATCGGCTTTTTCTTCTTTGGCCCAACGCGCCAACGCAAACGGATCATTTATTGAGAGGCAGATAATATCATCGACGCCGTTGGCATTGAAGATATCTGCATATTCGTTGTATCCCAATACTTGAATGGGTGAATAAGGTTGAGTAAACGCGCCTGGTACTGCAAAAAAGACGATTGTTTTGTGGCTAAAAAGATCGGTTGTCGAAATAGTTTGTGAAAATGTTTTTTCGAAGATTTTAAAGGTTACGGCAGGGACAGCCTCTCCTTCTTTGTTTTTCGGCATGTGTTCAGCTCCAGATTATCTGGGCGTGACTCATTTTGTAGTGGATATGGTGTGGCAAGGCAGAAGAGAGGCCTCCAAAGAAGCCTCAACTTCCGGCAGGATGAGACCTGTAACTTTCGAAGAGTTGCCTAGGACACTTACGAAAAGCTGTACCTCTTAGCCAACAAGCAACTCTTCTGCGCAAATGTCCTAATGCATCAGGACATTTGCTACAGCTGCGTTTGGCGACTGAAGCTTTTACGCCTTCAGGTCAAAGCGATCTAGGGTCATTACCTTGTTCCATGCGGCTACAAAGTCCTCTACAAATCTCTTTTGAGAATCAGCGCAACCGTAAACTTCTGCGATCGCCCGAAGCTGCGAGTTCGAGCCAAAGATAAGGTCAACGCGAGTGCCGATCCACTTGAGTGCGCCGGTTTTGCGATCGCGCCCTTCAAAGACATCATCTGCCTCAGAAATAGCCTTCCAAGTCGTGCTCATATCGAGCAAATTTACAAAGAAGTCGTTGGTGAGTGTTTCTGGCCGATGGGTAAAGACGCCGTGTTGAACCTGGCCAGTATTCGCATTCAAAACGCGTAAACCGCCAACCAGTACCGTCATCTCAGGGGCGCTCAGCGTCAGCAACTGTGAGCGATCTATCAGCTGTTCTTCTGCCGATAGCTCAGACTTGCTCGTAAGGTAATTGCGGAAGCCATCTGCCTTTGGCTCTAGATACGTGAAAGATTCCACATCTGTTTGTTCTAGTGAGGCATCTGCGCGGCCCGGTGCGAAGGGCACGCTCACCTCGTAGCCAGCATTTTTGGCCGCTTGCTCAATGGCCGCGCAGCCGCCAAGCACAATCAGGTCAGCGAGCGAAACCTTTTTGCCGTTGTATTGTGAACTGTTGAACTCGGTTTGAATACCTTTGAGCGTCGCTAGCACCTGCGCTAGCTGCTGCGGGTTGTTGACTTCCCAATCCTTTTGCGGGGCGAGGCGAATGCGGGCGCCGTTTGCACCACCGCGCTTGTCGGAGTTACGGAACGTAGAGGCTGACCCCCAAGCTGCGCCGACTAGCTGAGCAATAGACAGGCCCGAAGAGAGAATTTTGCCTTTGAGGCTGGCGATATCTTGCGTGTCAATCAGCGGATAGTCCACAGCGGGAATCGGATCTTGCCAGATCATGTCTTCTGTGGGGGCTTCTTTGCCCAGGTAGAGGTTACGCGGCCCCATATCGCGATGGGTAAGCTTGAACCATGCGCGGGCAAACACCTCTGCAAACTCATTTGGATTCTCGTTGAAGCGCCGTGAAATGGGCTCATAGATAGCGTCTTTTTTGAGGGCCATGTCTGCGGTGGTCATCATGGGGGCATGACGCCTTGAAGGATCGTGAGCATCGGGTACTGCCGTTGCTAAGGCGCCGCCCTTTGGCCGCCACTGGTGAGCACCGGCTGGGCTTTTGGTGAGTTCCCACTCGTAGCCGAGCAGGTTTTCAAAGTAGTTGTTGTCCCATCGGATAGGGTTGTTGGTCCAGGCGCCTTCGATGCCGCTGGTGATGGTATGAACGCCAACCCCACTCTCGAAGCGGTTCTTCCAGCCTAGACCTTGCTGCTCAATACTGCTGCCCTCGGGTTCGGGGCCTACTAGTGCCGCATCGCCTGCGCCGTGGCACTTCCCAAAGGTATGTCCACCGGCAACCAGGGCAACGGTCTCTTCATCGTTCATGGCCATCCGCCCAAAGGTTTCGCGAATGTCGCGGCCTGAGCCGACGGGGTCAGGTTCGCCATTAGGACCTTCTGGATCGACGTAAATGAGGCCCATTTTGACTGCGCCAAGGGGATTTTCCAAATCGCGATCGCCTGTATAACGCTCTTTATTAGTCAGCCATTCGGTCTCAGCGCCCCAGTAGATGTCATCTTCAGGCTCCCATACGTCTTCGCGTCCACCCGCAAATCCCAATGTTTTGAAGCCCATAGATTCTAGGGCGCAGTTGCCCGCGAGAATCATCAGGTCGGCCCAGGAAATTTTTTCACCGTATTTTTGCTTGATGGGCCATAGCAGCATGCGAGCTTTGTCGAGGTTGGCATTGTCGGGCCAGCTATTGAGCGGGGCAAATCGCTGGTTGCCAGTGGCCGCACCGCCGCGACCGTCACCGAGGCGGTAGGTCCCTGCGCTATGCCAAGCCATGCGAATAAACAAGGGACCATAGTGACCATAATCAGCTGGCCACCAGTCTTGAGAGGTGGTCATCAGCTCGAAGATATCTTGCTTTAGCGCGTCTAGATCAAGGCTTTTGAAGGCTTCTGCGTAGTTGAAGCTTTCGCCCATCGGGTTAGATTGAGGTGCGTGCTGATGAAGAATGTTGAGGTTGAGCTGATTGGGCCACCAGTCACGGTTCGAGCGGCCAGTACTCGCGGTGAATTTTTGCGCTGTGCCTGTAAACGGACATTTGCTTTCGCTGCTCATAGTGTCTCCTTAAATTGTGTGTTGTGTAGTCGTCGATGGGCTGACAGTAAACGGCGCATCGGTGACTACTGAAACAAGGGATGAGAAATATAATCAAGAAGCTATCTTGAAAAAAGAGAGAATTTTAATGTCTCTTTTGACGTCTTTCTGTTGCCCACGTTGTGCAGTTGTTGCTGAAACTCTTTAGTAAGACTGTCGAAAAGGTCCTTTGTTAAGTCATACTCATTACGAGTTCGCCTCTCAAGGCTAATAAACTCAGGTTGACTTGATAGCCCGATATGAAGATTTGATACAAAACTTAATAATTCAAGTGTGATAGCGCACAGCGCTGAACTGTTTTGAATGCTACGTGTGTGTCCGATGTGTGCGATCGCGTTTCAAGATGCATTAAACCCAAGTAGTTACCTGCCGGAGTAGTATGCCTACTCCGAAACAAACGTAAATGGTAGAAGTGAATCAAGCATTAAAAGGTTTGGAGAATCCAGCTATGATCTTCGGCGAGTTTTAGCAGGCTATGGTGGTAGGTCTTGAGGGAGGGGCGGTGCCCGACGCTGATGTAGGCAATGTCGGCTGCTGCCAGGTGTTGATATAGCTGTGCTTCGTTTTCTTGGTCGAGGGCGCTTGAGGCTTCATCGAGAATGGTGTAAGCCGGTTTGTGGACCAGGATGCGGGCAAAGCTTAGTCGCTGTTGCTCCCCTAAGGAAAGGACATCGCCCCAGTCTTCTTCTGCATCGAAGCCGCCGAAGCGTTCTGCAATGTCTGCGAGGTTTACTTGCTTGAGGACGGTAAGTAGGGCTTCGTCTTCGATTTTTGTGTGAGGATAGGGGTAGAGTAGCTGCTGTCTTAGGCTACCGAGCACCATGTATGGCTTCTGTGGGAGAAACAACAGATCGGAGAGGTCGGGCCTGGCGATGGTGCCGCTGCCAGAATTCCATAGACCGGCGATCGCTCTCAGCAGAGAACTCTTGCCACAGCCGCTAGGCCCCATCACCAGCAGAGATTCGTGAGCAGCCACGGATATGGATAAGTCCTCAACGAGGGTTCGCTGACGGTTTGGCGTTTGCAGCGTAACGTGCCGTAGGGAGAGCACGGTTGAAGTTTCGAAACGGATGCTCTGATGCTGGGTGTGATCTGGTAGCGTTTGTTGTTTTTCAGTTTGCAAACTCTGTGCTTTTGATTCTGATGCTTCTAAAGCTTGCTGTTTCGTTTCTTCTAACGGAGTCTTCTTTTCCTGCTTCGTTTCGACCGTATCAGCAAGGCTCTCTGTTTCGGTAGATGTGGCGGGTTCTATCGCTTCGGCAAATTCGTAGAGTCGGTCAATGCCCGCGCCAAAGGCCGTCAGAGACTGTAGCCTAGCCACGATCACGTTCAGGGAGAAAAAGACTCGAATAAACGCGCCCTGCGCTTCACTGACTTTGCCAACTTCTACGTCGCCGCTGAAGACGGCTGGGGCGACTACAATGGCAGGCAGCACGTAAGGAACAAACTCATAAAAATTCGTCAGGCCGTTGAGCGTTAGCTCCCAGAGGAGTAGCTGTTTGTAGTTGTCGAAGGCGGCCATGAATCGCGATTTTATCTGCGCTGACTCTTGGGCTTCGCCTTGGTAAAAGGCGATCGCTTCTGCATTTTCTCTGACCCGCACCAGACTAAAGCGAAAATTAGCTTCTTTTTTGAGCTGCTCAAAGTTCAACCTGACCAGGGGCTGACCGAAGACGCCCACGGTGACCAAGGTGCCCAAGACAGCGTAGGCGAGTAAAAACAGCACGAGCTCTCGGGAAATGCCCCACAGCACGCCGCTGAAGGCGATCATCTCCAGCACAGAATCGGTGACGACTAGGGCCAGGGTTAGCGATTCTTGGGTGAAGCTTTTGACGTCTTCGGCAATGCGCTGGTCGGGGTTGTCGAGGTCGCTGTTGAACTGGTTGATAGTGTAGAAGGCGCGGTTTTGAAAGTAGCGTTCTACAAAGCTGTCGGTGAGCCAGCGGCGCCAGGCTAATCCCAAGCGATCGCGCAGATAGGTATAGCCTGCCAGCAGCGGCGCGTAGGCGACTAGCACACCGATAAAGATGGCCACAGTTTGCCAAAATCGGCTCTCACTTTTGGCAGAGAGCGCTGAGATCAGCTCGCCTCGTTGATTGTTTATCAGTACGCTGAGACCGGTGTAGGCAAAGAGCAGTAGCACAATCAGGGCGAGCAAGCCGAGCGCCTGCCATTTTTTGTCGCCGAGCCAGTAGGGCTTTGCGATCGCCCAAAATCGCCTAAATACCTGAAAATTAAATCGCTTATTCATTCACGCTCCATCCCAACAGTTACAGAATAAACGAGGACACGGACTGAGATGGTCAATCGAACGACTGAGAAGCGTCTTCTAGAGAACAGTCTGGCTGGGTTTCGGTCGCTTAGAATCGAGCAGATGCCAGTAAAAATGGTGGAAAGAGCCTAAAACAAGCGATTGAGCGTGGGGAACGTCATGGGATTGAGTACGGACTGCATACAGGTCTCTCAGCAGCCGCTGCGGCAAGCGCAGGTGGTGCAGGTAGGAGTCGATGTCGCCCACAAGGGGGCGCAGCTGTTGGTGTTTGTCGATCCTCAGGGTGAGCCGTTTAGCTGGGCGCAGGTTTCGCAGGCGCTGGTAGAAGATGCCGATTTTAGGGCGCAGTGGAACCACGCTTGGGCAGCGCTGCCTTTTGACTTTGAATGGAAGCCGGTGCCGATTCATCCTTACACGGCTGAGACTCATCCTTTTTTTGCCATCGTATTTCCGGCGATGTTTCGTCCGGCAGACCCCACGGATTTTCAGACCTATCTAGGGTCGCTGCCGCCTGATGCGCTGACAGCTTCTTTTGCCAACTTTTCTGGGGATGCCCAGCTGCTAGTACCTCAGAAAACGGGGGACTATGGCCACATTGCTGCTTTTTGTCGGACTGCGCCACTGGCGGCTATGCATGCGCTTTGGCAGCAGGTGGGCGAGCGGTGTCAGGGTGCGATCGCTCAGCAAAAAGCCGTATGGTGCAATACCCACGGCCATGGTGTACCTTGGCTACACGTCCGGTTTGACAGCAGGCTCAAGTACGCCTCTTTCCCGCCCAGAGGCAGCATCAGTGCCAATAGTCAGGCCATTTGGTATCAGAAAATCTACCAACCAGCCCTCTGCCATGACCCTCACTCAGCAAAATAGTGCGCCAGATAGTGTGTCGGTATCTGCAGAGCCGCAGCAGCCCGTGAAGCGGACGGCATGGACTCGGTTTCGGCGCGATCGCATGGCCTTACTCGGTTCAGCAGTGCTCATCGTACTGTTGGTGGGTGTGGTAATAGGGCCGCTGCTGTACACCGCTTCCTACAGCGACATAGACTTTACTCGGGCGCTACAGCCCCCCGGCTCGCAGTATCCCCTCGGCACAAACGATTTGGGACAAGACCAGCTAGCGAGACTGCTACGGGGCGGACGGGTGAGTCTTGCCGTGGGCATCACCGCGATGCTGGTGTCGATCTCTTTTGGCACACTTGTTGGCATGGTGGCGGGCTTTTGTGGTGGAGTGATTGACAATGCGCTGATGAGGCTAACGGATTTGTTTTTGTCGCTTCCGCAGCTGCCTTTGTTGTTGTTGATTATTTATTTATTTCGAGATTTTATGCGGCGAGTGGCGGGGCCGGAGCTGGGCGTTTTTGTGCTGATTATTTTGGTGATTGGTGGGCTGACGTGGATGTCTACGGCGCGGCTAGTGCGAGCGGGATTTTTGGCAACAAAAGAGAGAACGTTTGTACAGGCGGCTAGGTCGCTGGGGGCGCATCCGAGTCGGATTGTGTGGCGGCACATTTTGCCGAATGTGATTGGCCCGGTGATTGTGGCTGCGACGCTTGGGGTGGGCAATGCCATCATTACAGAGTCAACGTTAAGCTTCTTGGGGATTGGCTTTCCGCCGGATGTGCCGACTTGGGGCCGCATGCTGTTCGATGCGCAGAACTACATTGCGAGTGCGCCCCATCTGGTGATTTTTCCAGGACTGGCGATTTTTCTCACGGTGCTGAGCGTGAACTACGTGGGAGATGGCCTAAGAGACGCGCTGGATAGCCGTTCTCGGTAGTGAACAGGTTCTAGTGAGCTTGTTCTACGCTGGTCGCGAAAGAAATATCTACGGCTAACTGCCGTATTGTTACTTAAGTGAAATTACGTTCTGTTTCTGTATCAATACAGAGAGATAGTACGAAATTTGGTGAGATATTCAAAAATCAGAAATTCTACTGAAAAGATATTACGGACCACAGCCTAGTATGTGAGTGTTCTCTATGCCTGGATTACTGTGTGCCTAGACTGAAAACTTCAAACAGAATTTCTGTTTGGAAAAATGCGTTAGGGCGGTCGTAATGGTGGGTAGACTTCAAACCAAGCTGGCTTGATGAATACACTTGATGAACACATCTCGTCAGCTTCTGGCAGCTGATAGCTCAGGCTGTTGAATAGTTCAGGCTATGGCTGTCGAAATAGCGTGCAAGTACCTTACAACTTTTTCAATCTGTCGAAAATGCTTTTGTTCGATGGCCACTGCTAAAAGTTGTTGAATAGTTTTTTATATCTCTAATATCTAAGGGGTTAGTGCTGTACTAATGGCAAGCAAATGGAAGCGGCAGCGGCTAGTGTCTGCAGGAATCTGGGCGATCTGTGCTGCAGGCGCTATTGAAGTCGGTCAATCTCAAACTGCGTTGGCGTTGCCCGAAAGCGAAGCTGCGGCAGAGGCATTGCCACAGCTGGTAGTGGAGCAAGAGGCACTGAGTGTGCCGGGCCGTGTTCAGCCTGCGATCGCACCTCAATCCGCAGCCCCTGCCGCCCCTGCTCAGCCAGCCGCGCAGCTAAACTCAGCTTATGTGCTTGGCCCTGGTGACACCATTCGCGTCGAAATTTTCAACGTGCCAGAATACAGCGGCAGTCAGCAGGTGTTGGCAGATGGCTCTGTTAACCTGACGGCGATCAGCCCTGTTAATGTCAACGGCTTGACGCCTCAGGAGGCTGAAAAAGCTATCGCTGCTGCCTACCGTTCGGAGCTGCGATATCCCCAAATTACGGTGGTGTTGGAAGTGCCTAGGCCGATGCGGGTCGCGGTCGCTGGCGAAGTGGGCGCGCCTGGGCTCTACACGCTCACGCCGGAGGGCGACGCGCAAGTGCCTACGGTGGCTAGAGCGATCCAAACGGCGGGCGGAGTGACGCAGGCAGCTGACCTACGCAGTGTGCAGCTGCGCCGTATCAATGGCCGCGGTGAAACTGAAACAACAACTCTGAACCTATGGGCACTGCTCAACGAGGGGGATGTGCGGCAAGATTTACCCCTGCGCGATGGCGATGCCATCATCATCGGCGAAACTGAAACGGTGAACCTGGCGGAAACGAACCGACTCTCGGCCTCTAATCTCTCTTCTGCTGTAGATCAAGACATGGTTGTGGCGGTGGTGGGTGAAGTTTTCCGGCCCGGCGCTTACGAGTTTGGGGGCGCTGAGGCGAAGGGACGGACGACGGTCACTCAGGCCGTGCAGACTGCGGGTGGCATTAAGCCCTCTGCGGATATTCAGCGAATCCAGGTGCGTCGGCTCACCCGAAGTGGCGCAGAGCAGCTGATCGATATCGACTTTTGGCAGCTGTTGCAACAGGGCGATCTCAGTCAGGATTTGGTTTTGCAGCAGGGCGATACGGTGATTATTCCGGAGGCTCGTGAGGTTACGCCGGATGAGCTATCGCAGATGGCAGCCGCAAATTTCTCGCCGGAAGGTGTGAAGGTGAATGTGGTTGGCGAGGTGGAAACTCCTGGTCAGCTGCAGGTGCAACCTAATACAACTTTGAATCAGGCGGTGTTGGCAGCGGGTGGCTTTACAGCGCGCTCTACTGAGACGGTGGAGCTGATTCGGGTGAATCCTAACGGTAGCGTGACTCAGCGACAAATTGAGGTGGATCTCTCTGAGGGGTTGGATTCGGACAAGAATCCGCTGCTCTTAAACAATGATGTGGTGCTGGTAGGGCGCAATGGTCGCGCTCGGTTTGGTGATTCTTTGGGCAGTGTGCTCGGTCCGGTGATGCAGCTACTCGCGCCTTTTAGATTGTTCTTTTAGGTTTGTTTTTGGCACTGTGCCGGAGCCACCCTAGATTGAGGTTTGGCTCTGGCGATTTGGTTCCTCATTCGTTACTCAGTTCGTCTTTATTCAGTTATTTTTATCGTGCGATCGCATGGAAACTTCTCCCTCTCCTCTCTCTCCAGCAACATTCAATGGAAACGGTGCCTCCCCCGTTCCCATTTCTGCAGCACCTGTGGATGCATCTTCTTCTATGCTGGCTGCTTGGCAGCTCCATGCCCAACAAGAAGAAGATAGCGACCTGCGAAATCTGCTGGCTATGGTCCGGCGGCGCGCGTGGGTGATTGCCGGTGTCGCTGCTGTTGCGATGACCTTGATGACAGGCCAAGCAATCAATCAGGAAGAAATCTTCGAAGGACAGTTTCGCGTCCTGGTGGAGCCGGTCAATGCGGAGGATGATTTCTCTGATCTAACGTCTATTTTAGGTGAGCAGGTCCCGACTAAATCGGGCCTCGACTACGAGACTCAAGTACAGGTTTTGCGCAGCCCAGAACTAATTGAACCGCTAGCGGAACAGCTGCGGCAAACCTATCCTGAACTCACTTACCTGAAGCTATTACAAAACTTGAAGATCAACCGGGTTGGTGATACCAAGATCTTGGAAGTGAGTTATTCAGGCCCTGACCCCGTGCAGATTCAGGTTGTTCTAGATCGGCTCTCCAAGACCTATTTGAAATACTCTTTAGAAGAGCGCCAAACAAACCTACGGCAGGGAATTAACTTTGTTGAAAATCAGCTTCCCGATCTGCGGGCAGAGGTCGATAGTATCCAAAACCGCCTAGAATCTTTCCGTCAGCAGCACAACTTTATTACGCCAGATGTGCATGCGAGCCAGCTCTCTCAGCAGGCTGGTAGCCTAACCGAGCAGCGTCTTGAACTCGACCGGCAAATGGCCGTGATCGGGCAGACTGCCCAAAGCTTGCAGGATGACTCTGGCACGTTGGGCGCGCTCGAAGAGGCTCCCATTTATCAGCAGCTGGTCAGCGAGCTGAGATCTGTAGAAACCAAACTGGCCGAAGAGTTAACGCGGTTTTCTCCCGATAGTCTGGCTATTCGCGTTCTAGAAGAGCAGCGGGCAAATATTGTGCCGCTGCTGCAGCAAGAGGCGCAGCGCGTTGTCGGCACGAAGCAGGCCGTTGCTGCTAATGAGTTTCAGCTGGCCAATGCGCAAAGCGACTTGCTCTCTTCGGCGGAGCAACAGGTTGCCCAAGGTATGAGTGCACTGCCGACGCTGATTCGCCAGTATACCGACTTGCAGCGGGAGCTGGAGATTGCGACAGATGCGCTCAGTCGCTTTCAGGTCACTCGGGAAACGCTTGAGATAGAAGCGGCGCAGACGGAAATTCCCTGGCAGTTGATTGAAGTGCCGGTGCAGGAGACACAGCCAATCTCACCAAATTTGCAGCGCAGCTTGCTGATGGCCTTTGTGGTTAGCCTACTGGCCGGGCTTGCGGCTGCCATGCTGCTAGAAAAATTGGATAATGTGTATCACGATATTGATGAGCTGAAGGCGGGCACTAAGCTGCCCGTGCTCGGTATGCTGCCCTTCAATCGTGAATTGAGAGATGGACGGACGCCTGAAAAGGGTGCGATCACTTCTCTGGTAGACACGATTTCTCAAATTCGTATCGGTAAGCCACAGAACGATGGCTATGGCTACGGCAACAGCGAATCTAGCTTCTTGGAAGCGCTACGGGTACTGCATACAAATATTCGCATGCTCAGCTCTGACCACCCTATTCGCTCTATTATCGTTAGCTCTGCGATGCCGGGAGATGGCAAGTCTACGGTATGTGCCAACCTGGCTCAGGTAGCTACTGCTATGGGCCAGCGCGTGCTGATTGTAGATGTCGACCTGCGCAAGCCACAGGTGCATGAGCGTCTCGATATTGATAATGACTTGGGTCTTTCTAACCTGATTGCAGATGATTTGCCTTTGAAGTCGGCCATTAAGCAGCTGACGCCTTCTGGTCAGCTCTTTGTGCTGACGGCGGGACAGATTCCGCCTGACCCGACGAAGCTACTGGCTTCTCGGAAGATGCAGCAGCTTATGGGGACGTTCGAGCGCTGCTTTGATTTGGTGATATACGACGCGCCGCCGACGACCGGTCTGGCAGACGTGAGCCTGATCGGTCAGCGGACGGATGGACTAGTGCTGGTTTCCCGAATGGGCCGGACGGATCGGAACGTGCTCAAGCAAACGATTGAAACCCTGAAGCTGGCGCAGATTACGACTTTGGGCGTAGTGGCCAATGGCATCCGCTCAAACCGGTACAGCGGCTACCGCTACTACAACTACGGCTCGGATGCTGCGAATATGCTCTCTAGCAATGTAGAGCTGGCTAGCAGCATCAAGCCTTCTACTGCTGATTTGACAAGTTCTGACACCTCTTCAACCAACCACAATGACCTTTCCCTCTAGGCACAATTCGTTTGGTTCGTCGGTGCTAGCGCGCCAGGTTCAATGGCAGCACCCAAAACTTGTTCAAAGCGGTATAGACCAAACGCGTTTAGTGATCGCGGATGCCCCTGTCGGCGCTGAGCCCTTTTCTTTTTTGGTGATGGGCGATACAGATGCGGGCTCTTCTGGTGATGCCGCTTCCGCTGATGGGACACTTCCCTTTGTAGAAGCGTTTGCAAAGCAGATACAGCCCTACGTCAATGAGAGCCGGTTTGTTTTGCATACCGGAGATGTCACTTACCCAGCTGGCACATACCAAAACTATTTCACTGGATTTTTGTCGCCGTACCGGCAGCTGCTATCTCAGTTGCCAAGTAGCCCGGCCTACCGCAGCGGAGACGTCGTATTCAATCGTCCGCTTTTACCGGTGCCGGGTAATCATGACTATGCCAAACCTGCCCACATCGATAGGCTATGGTTAGCTTTGCGGCGTCGCTGCTGTGATGTGTTGCGTCAGCGCTTTGGCATCGATCTCGGTGGGTATGGCGGCTACGGCGCAGAAGCCTACGGCCAGACGTTTTTAGATGACTTATCTAAGCTGTCTGCAGACGATCTTGCCGTTCATTTAGCGACGCACTACAGCGCTGCTATTCCGTCTTCTCAGCTCTCAAGAGATTCCACGGCAGATGCCATGGCGACAGGCAGTGCCCACCTGGCAACACACTGCCTGGACTACCGCCCAGGGCAGTTTACGCGGTTGCCTAATCGGTATTACACCTTTCACTACGGCGGCGTCGATTTTTTTGCGCTCGATTCGAACACATGGAACGGGTCGCTGGAGAAAAAGGGCCTTGACCATGCGCAGCTGGCTTGGCTGGAGCGCGAGCTGATCCGCTCTTGGCGATCGCCCGATGTTACAGGGCGCATTATTTATCTGCACCACTCTCCCTACACGACTGAAGGCTACCGCTGGCAGCAGCCGGATACGCTGTGGGTGCGACAGCACTTGCGCGATGTGTTCGACCGGGTAGCCCTAGCGCTAAGAGACCAGGGATTAGAACAGAACTATCCTCTGGTGGATATGGTGATAAGCGGCCATGCTCATTGCCTGGAGCATATGAAGACGGCGCAAACCACCTATGCCGATAGCCAAACCGATTGGCTTGTGTGTGGTGGCAGCGGCTATGGCCTAAGGCGACAGCGGCGAATGGGCAAAGATCTCTTAGAGAATGTTGTTCGTGGAGGGCGCAGTGAGACAGATGTGGTTGCAGAGTCTCAGCTCTATGCGGGGGTGCATGGCAGTTCGCGCAAGCAGCGCAAGTTCCACAGCTTTGTACGGATAGATGTACAGCCCAACCAGCCCGAAAAAATCGTTGTTTGCCCTTTCATCGTGACGATGGTGGACGGCCAATGGCGAACGAAGGCGCTGGCTCCTTTTGCTGTGGGTCAGCCCCATTCCGACTACGCTAAAGTTCGAACTAGCGCTAGGGTCAGTGCTTAGGTAGAGCTAACTACGCGGCGTTCAGCGGTAGCATTCAGCAGTAGTATGCAGCGGTGATATTCAGTGATGGTGTATGGCGGTAGGTATATCCTACGAGGCTAGCGCTGAGTGTTTGATTTCCGGTAATGTGTTTTATCAAGAATTCCTGCTTATTTTTATCGTTGCTGCTTAGTTTGAGTCTGGCATTGGGAAAAGTAACTACGTAGATACAGCACCTATTTTTTAGGAAGGGTCTACTTCAGGAATAGACAGCCAGGATGGTTTTGCCGCTGCACTGCAACATAAATGATAACGATTGATTTTGTCACTGCAGTCTTCTTTGCTTGAGCGCTTTGGTACCCGTTTAAGCGCTACCACAGGTCGCTATTGAAAGTTGCTTTTGTCTGTTTGTATGGCTAGTTTTGTACTAAGGAAGGATACATGGTGCTCGAACAGCCTTTAGCTCGGAATATTCGAGTATCTAAGGAGCGCGTGGTAAGTCCGACGGCTGTGTCGGAGTCTGGTGCGCTGCAGCTACTAATTCTGACGCAATTTTTTCCGCCTGATTTTGCCGCGACCGGTCAGCTCATTGAAGAGCTGGTGGGTCAGCTGGGCCGTCAGGGGGTCGATGTGAGCGTCTTTACTGGGCAGCCTGGCTACGCGTTTGCAGAGCAAGAAGCGCCTAAGACGGAGCGTAAGGGCCGGGTGCTGGTGAAGCGATCGCGCGTGAGTCAGCTGGTGCCTGGTCGTATTCGAGGGAAGGCGATTAATGGCTTGCTATTTGCCATACGGGCGATCGCTCACTTGGCCAAGCAGGCTAGGCGCTATCAGGTGCTGTTGGTGACCACGGCGCCACCTTTTTTACCCGTGATCGGCTACCTGGCCAATCTTTTTCTTCGGTTGCCCTACGTCTGCTTGCTGTACGACCTGTATCCCGATATCGCTGTTGAGCTAGAGGTGGTTAAATCTGACCATCCTATCGCTAGGCTGTGGCGGTTTATTAATCGTCAAGTATGGCGACGGTCTGCAGGCATTATTGTTCTAAGTGCTTCGATGAAGCAGCGAATTGTTGAACATTGCCCAGACGTCGCGCACAAGATTTCTGTTATTCATAGCTGGTCGAATGACAGCCAAATTGTTCCGATTCCAAAAGAAGAGAATTGGTTTGCACAAAAGCACGGCCTCGTTGATAAGTTTGTCGTGCTCTATTCGGGGAACATGGGCCGTTGCCACGACATTACGACACTCCTAGAAGCTGCTCGACGGCTAAAAGATGAGCCTATTTTGTTTGTTTGCATCGGCGGCGGTGCAAAGCGAGAGCAGCTCATTCGGGATGTAGAAGCGCTTGGACTGCAGAACTTTCGGTTTTTGCCTTACCAAGAAAAGGCGGTGCTGCCCTATTCGCTGACGGCTTGTGACTTATCTCTGGTCAGCGTGGCTGATGGCATGGAGAGCCTAGTAGCGCCTAGTAAGCTGTATCCAGCAATGGCGACGGGCCGACCGATTGCGGCAATCTGCCCGCCACAGTCCTACTTGCGGCCACTGCTAGAAATTTCTCAGGGCGGTGCAGCGTTTAATAATGGCGATGCCCGAGCGCTGGCTGACTACATTAAATATCTCTCGAATAATCGGGAGGAGGCTAGTCGTGCGGGTGACTCTAGCCGCCGCTACATGCAAAATAACTTCACGCTAAAACAAATCTCAGGACAGTATCTGCAAGTGCTAAAAGCTGCGCCGACTAAGCGAATAGGCGCGCAGTAACGAAAATAACTTGGCGTACTGAGGCGCTTACGGTTGGTGCTTTTGTGCGATCGCGCTTTAATGTGTTGCGTCTACATTTTAGCTCTCTAGAAACGACATCCAGAACCTGCAATGACAACGCAAAAAAAGCGTAACCGGAAACGGTCTAAGCGGCGAGGAATTTTCTGCCCGATTCATGGCTGCTATCTAGATAGTGTCAGCCAAAAGCACAGGCTGTATGCAGATAAGGCGGAGCATCTGCGAGAGCGGGGTATGGGCCGCAAGGTTTCGCTGATGGTGATGGCTAGCCATACGACAGTGCCGCTACAGGGCGAGTGGCTAGAGGCTTTCTGGTGCAGTGAATGTCAGCAGAATGAGTGGTACTGGATTACCCGTTCTGAGGCGGGCGAATACAGTGTGAACCGAGTGCCTCACGACCTATGGCAGCAGGCGCAGGGTGTGATTTTGGCGAGTGGCAATCCTACCGTGAGTGAATTTACTCGCAGGCAGTCTCGGCGGATGAGCTACAAAGGTGCCAAGGATTTTGCTGCGATTAGGTAGTGTGTGCATTTGGCGACACGTCAGGCGCTATGATTTTGGTGCTGACTGCAGCTTAGTTTAGGCTGCTAGCTAGATAGAATCTGAAAGCCCCTGCCCGACCGCCCCTATGAAGATACTGCACGTCATCCCTTCGCTGAGCCCGGAGCTGGGCGGACCTCACTGGGTGGCGATGAATTTGGTGTGGGCACTGCGCGAGCTAGACATTGACGCTGAAATCGTCACGACTGACTATGGTGTATCCGTACCGACTGGCAAACGGATAGACTACTGCTTCGAAGGGGAGCTATCGGTCCCTGTGTGGTTTCTCCCTTACGACCGGCCACCGCTGAAAGAGTTTATCTTTTCGCGGGCCGTGACGGCATGGCTGTGGCGAAACGTGGCGAACTACGATCTGTTGGACAATCACTATCTTTTTTCTTATTTGCCCACTTGCGCAGCTGCGATCGCCCGCTGGAAAAAGGTCCCCTACACCGTTCGTACCATGGGCCAGCTCGCCCCTTGGGCACTGTCGCAGAGCGAGCGAAAAAAACAGATTTATACCACGCTCATTGAACGGCGAAACCTGACTCGTGCTGCGGCGATCCACTGTACGACGGTGGCCGAAGCGGAAGATATTCGACACTTTGGCTTGAAGACGCCGACGGTGACGCTGCCTTTGGGCGTTCCCTTACCGGTAGAAATTCCGGATGCGCCTGCGCAGCTGCGGGATCGCTATCGGATTGCTTCAGATTGTCCGGTGGTGTTGTTTCTTTCTCGAATTCATTATAAGAAGCAGCCTGATTTGTTGTTGCGATCGCTCAAGCGAATAAAAGAACAAGGTCAGCCGTTTCACGCGCTGATCGCGGGCTCGGGTGAGGACGACTATTTGGATGCGCTCAAGCTCTTGGCAAATGCGCTGGGCATTGGCGACCAGGTAACGTTTTGTGGGTTTGTGTCGGGGCACGATAAAGATCTGCTGTTTCAGGGCGCAGATATGTTTGTGCTGCCCTCGCATTCTGAGAACTTCGGGATTGCTGTGGCGGAGGCCCTGGCGGCGAAGTTGCCGGTTGTGATTACTCCGGAGGTGCAGATTGCGCCGGATATTGACCGGGCTGAAGCGGGGTTGGTGGTAGGGGGAACTGTTGAGGCTTTTACGGGTGCGATCGCCCGGCTGCTGGCTTCTCCTAATCTACGGGGTGAGATGGGTCAGCGGGGCGTGTATTTGGCGAAGACTTGCTACTCCTGGGAGTCGATTGCGAAGCAGTTGGTGTTGGCTTATGACGTTAGCTCAAGACGGCAGTTGCCCTGATGAGGCTATTTAGATCGTGGTGTGTGTCAGTTTTTTGGCATACCGTTCCATGCATTGTGATACTAGAATTATGTATGTCACAGCTCGAACTTGCCCGTAATCTATCAAATTACAAGCGCTGACGTAGCCTTATGTCTATATCGTCGATTAGCAAAATAGTTCAAAACGGCATCTGGTTTGACCTTAAAAACTGGAGAGAACTCATGCCAAATGGCGATAACCTTACAGCAATCATTGACCGTCTCTTCAAGCTATTAGAGGAACGTCAGGTTGACTATTTGCTGGTAGGTGGTGTGGCGCTACTTAGCTACGTAGACGGGCGTAATACTCAAGATATCGATTTCATATTTTCTAGAAAGAGTCTTGAGCGCTTTCCAGAACTTGTAGTCACCGAAGAGAATAAAGATTTTGCTAGGGCAAATTTTGGGGACTTACAGGTTGATCTGTTCCTGACGGACAATCAGCTCTTTAGCCTTGTACAGGCAAATTACGAAACTGAGAAAACCTTTGGAAGCTTAAAGGTTCGAACCAGTACAGTTGAGGGCTTAATTCTTCTGAAGCTATATGCTCTGCCTTCTCTGTATCGACAGGGCAAGTTTGACAAGGTCAGCGTGTACGAAACAGACATATTGCTTTTGATGTTGCGTCACGATGTTGATATTGATGGACTGCTCCAAGTACTGACTGAGTATTTGCTAGAGAGCGATATGCAAGAGATTAATCAAGTGGTTGCGGATATATCCAAGCGGATGGAACGCTTTCGATAGAAAGTAGATACTGAGAATGCTGGAGCTGCTCACGTGTATATGTATGTCTGAGTAATATCCTGAGCGCAGGATGAATTCACTGCGCGAGTTCTGCGTGAAGGAGAGCTGCTGTACGAGCCCTGAGACAAAGTGAAGTAGATGAGGCGATTATGATAGCCGAAGAAGTGCTGGGCTTCGTGGTGGACCTGTTGCTAAATGAAATATGGTGCGATCGCAACTCATAATCCACTGTCAGAGAATTTACATCCGTATAGCACGAATAACCTACCCATCCGCCGATAAAATGAGCTCCCAGCCCGTAAACGCACGTAGCCATACTTAGGGGTGAATACTGAATTCTCAGTAGGAATGCTGTTTCTAATCTTCGTTCAGTGGGACATCCTATAAACAGTTAAATTAATCATTTTTGTTAGTTTGGAGTTCGGGCTTCGACGGTCTACAGATCTCAGTCTCTCCTACGTGGCCTTCAGTGTCTGCACTCGAGGTCGGACAAAGGATAAATCTATTTGCTTTTCTATGGGAACAGTTTTCTCCATTCTTAAGGCGCCACTCAAATCAACAAGCTTTTGGCAAGATAATGCACTGATTCTAAGAGAATTCAGAAACTTTCGTAGAATAGCCATTTTGGCGATTATCTTTACGCTGACTGCAGCATTTTTTGAAGGTGTCACTGTCAGTTTTATCGCATCCTTTCTGCAGGGGCTGACAAATCCAAATGAAGCACCGCTCCAAACGGGCATTCGTTGGTTTGATTCAATTTTATTGGCAACTGAGGCTTCTCCTTCAGAAAGAATTTATCGCTTGTCTGCGCTGCTGTTGTTTGGTGTGTGGATACGAGCTAGCTTCGACTATTTAGGAAGTGTCTTTTCGAAGAAGTCCTCACTTCGACTAGTCGACTGCCTGCGTCGAAGAATCTTTGAGCAGTTCGAGAGTTTTCAGCTGAGCTTCTATGCTAAGGCTAGCTCAGGCGCGCTGATTAGCACATTGCGGGGAGAAGTCAATAAGGTTCAGCAGGCCTTCAACGTGCTGGCGATTTCTTTTGTGACGGCTTCTAAGCTACTAGCTTACCTAGTGGCGATGCTGCTGCTCTCCTGGCAGCTTTTCTTGACATCGGCTCTGGTATTTAGCCTGATTTCTGTGGGCCTGTCTTCTCTTACCCGGCAATTGCGAGAGGCTAGCTTTGAAGTACCAAAGGCAAATAGAGCCTTCACCACTACAGCGCTCTCTTTTATCAATGGTATTCGTACCGTGCATGCTTCGGGTACTCAAGATTTTGAGCGTGACCGGTATTTCGCGGTTACACGCCAAATATATGATGCACAGATTGGGGTAATCAGGCTTTCTGAGCTAGTGAAGCCCGTAATCGACTGGTTGGGATCAACTTTGTTAGTGGGTATGGTTGTTGTTTCTTACAGCCTGTTGATTTCGACGGGGCGAATTAAGGCCGCTGAGGTGCTTACATTCTTGTTCGTGCTGCTGCGAACGACGCCGCTAGTTTCTAGTCTGAATGCTGCGCGGGTAAATTTCATTGCGGCTCAGGGTTCTTTGAGTGCTGTGGTTAATTTGCTCAGAAGGGATGACAAACCCTACTTTGAAGACGGTTATCGTTCCTTCGATGGCCTAAAGCACTCAATTGATTTTGAGTCGGTAGATTTTGCCTACAATCCGGGTGAGCCTATCCTGCGCGATATTACTCTTTCAATTCAGCAAGGGCAAACGACGGCGCTGGTAGGCGCCTCTGGTGCAGGTAAGACTACGATGGCTGATTTGGTCTCTAGGTTTTATGACCCAACTTGTGGACGCGTTTTGATCGATGGTGTCGATATAAGAGAGTTCGAAATAAATCAGCTTCGCCATCGGATGGCAGTAGTCAGCCAGGATACGTTTATTTTCAATGCGACCGTTCGAGAAAACGTGGCCTATGGTGTTGATGAGGTTGGTGATGAAGCTATTTATCAGGCTGCTCGGGTTGCTAATGCTCTAGACTTTGTTTTGGATTTGCCGCAAGGGTTTGATACGGTGCTGGGCGATCGCGGTATTCGGCTTTCGGGCGGGCAGCGGCAGCGTATTGCGATCGCGCGAGCGCTTTTGAGAGATCCAGAAATTCTAATTTTGGATGAGGCCACTAGCGCGCTCGATTCAGTAACTGAAAGGTTGATTCAAGAATCGGTTGAAAAATTGGCCAAAGGTAGAACAGTTATTGCAATTGCTCATCGATTATCAACGATTGCCAATGCAGATAACGTCGTCGTTTTAGAGAAGGGACGCATCGTAGAGCAGGGAGCATACCATAGCTTGCTCGATAGCCAGGGCGAGCTGTGGAAATATCATCAAGCTCAGTATGAACTGAGTGTGCGTTGAAAGAGGCCGCATGAGACGTAAAATCCTCAAAGCAATATCACAATCAGAAAGAGTGCATGCTCGCATTAGAGCTAGTTGCTCTTATAAAAAGGTGGCTTTTCTGCATCTTCCGAAATGTGGTGGTACATCGATAGCTGCTTCCATTGCCAGAGCTATTGGTGCAAATAGCAGTGGGTATGTTGATCCTATTCGAACCCGTAAGCTAGCGCAGCTCTACATGGAGGGCTGTGAGCAAGGTGAAGGAAGTAAGCTTCTTTTTACTATTAGGCGAGCGCTGTTTTTCGATTACTTTACGGAAGGTAGGCCGTACATATACGGACATTTCCCAATCATTAAAGAATGTCTGCTAAATTCTCAAGGCTATGAATTTGTTACTCTTTTGAGAGAGCCAACTCAAAGATTTATTTCTCAATTTAAGTATTATTTGG
>JBCBIK010000064.1:0-24331 GCA_038524545.1 Cyanobacteria bacterium J06623_4
CCTCAATCTCGAACTTCTCAATGTGAATGGAGGTATACACATCCTCGTACACCAGACGCTCACTGAGCAGGATGGCATCTTCGTAGTTGTACCCTTCCCAAGGCATGTAGGTAATCAGCACGTTTTGACCGAGGGCGATTTCACCCCCTTCTGTGGCAGAGCCATCGGCCATCACCTGACCAGCCACAACCTGATCCCCTTCAAAAACAATGGGTCGCTGGTTCAGGCAAGTATCCTGGTTTGAACGCTGATATTTCTGCAGCTCATAGGTATGTTCACGCCCTTCGGGATCTCTGACCTTAATCCAGTTGGCATCTAGATAGGACACCACACCATCTGTGCGGCTAACAATCACCATACCTGAGTCGCGAGCCGCCTGCGCCTCAAGGCCTGTACCCACCAGCGCCCGCTCGGGCCTTAGCAAGGGCACCGCCTGCCGCTGCATGTTTGAACCCATTAGGGCACGGTTGGCATCGTCATGCTCCAAGAAAGGAATTAGCGATGTCGCCACCGAAATAATCTGCACCGGAGAGACAGCCACATAGTCTACCTCTTTTGGCGTTGTGACTGTAAAATCTTGCCGATAGCGCACCGGAACGGTTTCACCCAGAATATTGTTATCTCTATCAATGGGCACATCTCCAGGTGCGACCCGCAGATCGTCTTCTTCGTCAGCGGTCATATAAACCGGCGGCTTATCCTTGATGATGCGACCATTCACCACAGGGAAAAATGGCGTCTCAATAAAGCCAAAATCATTCACGCGAGCGTGGGTCGCCAAAGAACCAATCAGGCCAGCATTTGGACCTTCAGGCGTTTCGATTGGGCAGATGCGACCGTGGTGAGAGGGGTGAATATCCCGCACAGCAAAGCCCGCCCGCTCTCTGGTGAGGCCGCCTGGGCCAAGTGCGCTAATCCGACGCTTGTGGGTCAGCTCCGCCAGCGGATTGGTCTGATCCATAAACTGAGACAGCTGACTGGAGCCGAAAAATTCTTTGATCGCCGCGACCAGGGGCTTCGGGTTTACCAGCGAAGCAGGCGTTAGAGAATCGGCATCAGAAACGGTCATTCGCTCTCGGATGATACGCTCCAAGCGATTGAGACCGACGCGAACTTGGTTCTGCAGCAGCTCACCGACAGAACGCACCCGGCGATTGCCTAAGTGGTCAATGTCATCGGGGTTACCAATGTCGAATTCAAGATTAATGAGGTAGTCGATAGCCGCAACAATATCCTGCGGCGTGAGTACCCTTGTCGCTTCAGGAATATTCAAGCGTAGCTTGCGATTGAGCTTGTGCCGACCCACTTTGCCCAAGTCGTAACGCTTGGGATCAAAGAAGCGAGAATCAAGCAGCTGCTGGCCTCCGTTTACCGTTGGCGGCTCACCGGGGCGCAGCTTGCGATATAGCTCTAGCAGTGCCTCTTCTTCGCTAAACTGCCCTTCTTTTTCAATGGTCTTCTGGAAATACTCGGGATGACGCAGAGAATCAAAAATCTCACCGTCGCCCAGGCCAAGTGCCTTTAGCAAAACCTGAGCAGATAGCTTACGGGTCTTATCGATACGGACCCAAACCAGATCGTTTTTGTCTGTCTCAAATTTGAGCCAAGCGCCCCGGTTGGGGATCAAGTTAGCGGTGTAAGTGCGTCGGCCATGCTTATCTGTCTCGGCCTTGTAATAGACGCCTGGGCTACGAACAATCTGGTTGACGATGACTCGCTCGGCGCCATTGATGATAAATGTGCCACGGTCGGTCATCAGTGGCAGATCGCCGATGAAGACTTCTTGCTCTTTAATTTCGCCTGTTTCTTTGTTAATCAGACGAGTCGGCACGTACATCTGCACTGAATAGGTGCTGTCCCGTCGCTTGGCTTCGTCCACCATGTACTTTGGTGCCTTGAGCCGGTAGTCTTTGCCTAAAAAGTGCAGCTCGAGCTTACCTGTGTAGTCGGTAATGGGCGAGAAGCTCTCTAGCTCCTCAACCAAACCTTCCGACAGAAACCAGCGAAAGCTCGCCCGCTGGATCTCAACGAGATCAGGTAGCAGATGGGCCGGTGTTCGGTTAGCAACCGGGTCAATAGCAGATTCGGTAACAGCGGGATTCATCGTGGCCAGGGTAGAGTCAGTCATGCGTTTCCTCGAAATCGCGCCAAGCAGGGCAAACGGTTAGACAGCAGGGGGGTGCAGAGATAGAACAGGGACTGACGGGCAGTCTTTTTGGGGCTATCTGGGCAAAGAAATGATCTGGGAGACTTTATCGCATTTGTGCGAGTATCTAGAGAAGAAGCTTTCAGCTGCCATGCACAGCAAGCAGACACAGATCCCGCACGAATCAAGTTATTAAGAATTGCTAACCTGATCGCAGATACAGACAAAATCAGGGAAATTCAAGGGCATATGCGGGGTTGGTTAAGCCAGAATAAGAATTACGTTTAGAGAAAAAACCAATCAATTGAGTCAATGGGTTTAATCTGTATCCCTTGTACTTTGGGGGATAGAGTCTTGTGGTCAGCAAGGGAGAAGCGTAGAGTTTGGGTGGACGTATTAAAAAATATTTTTTGGGCTTATACATCATAAGCTAAACGCGGATCTTAAAAATATCAGATTGTCAAGATAGCTGATCGTCCGTGTTGTAGGTTGTGAGAAAAGATGGTTGCAAACACTCAGCAATCGGGTGAGTAAAGGTAGCGATTGTCGCGGGGGTTACCAGCAGCTTCACGGAGCTTTTTCCGCCAAGCTTTTCCTAACTGAGCTTCAAATGAGAGTTTAGTCTGAGCTTTTTATCGAAACCTTTGCTTCACTGGTCTTAGCTGATACTGACGACTGCTTTTCTGAGGTTTTTCATGTGCTGCAGGGCTCGGGTGATATAGCTAAGGGCAGCCGGAACAGTCTTTGGGCATTTTGAGTGGTTTGTTCGGCGAAGTCGGCGAGGGGGAGGCCCCTAAGCTCGGCGACATACTCAGCTACATGGCGGACAAAGGCAGGTTGGTTGCGCTTCTCTTTGCGCTTGGGCACTGGGGAGAGAAAGGGGCAATCGGTTTCGACCAAGATGCGATCGCTCGGAACCATCTGAGCTGAAGCCTTTACCTCAGTAGCACTCTTAAAAGTGACAATGCCGCTGAAGCTAATAAAGAATCCTAGGTCTAGAAACCGCTGAGTTTCCGCTGGGCTACCCGTCCAGCAGTGCATGACGCCTTTTACAGGGCCACGCTCAGTAAAAAAACCCTCTAGTAAATCCGCCATTTCATCAGCAGCGTCCCGGCAGTGAATAATCACCGGCAGGTCCAAAGACTGGGCAACGCTTAGCTGCGCGGTAAATGCGGCTTTCTGCTGGTCTCTATCATCCGCCTTGAAGAAGTCCAATCCCATCTCGCCAATCGCAACAACCTTCGGCTCCGACTGGGCCAAGCGGGCGATTTCTGCTGGGGTCTCCTCAGTCCACTTATCCATATCTAATGGATGTAGACCGACCGCCATAGAAACGTCGGGATATCGCTGAGTGATCGCTTGAATCTTGCCGAATTCGCTAGGGTCCACACAGGAATGAACCAGATGAGTTACCCCAGCCGCTCGCCAAGCAGCAGCGACATCGTCCCTATCGACATCAAAAGAGTCGAAATTGATATGAACGTGAGTATCGACTAGGCGCATTCGCAAAAGCAAGAGATTCGCACTGAAGGATGTTAAGAAATTCTTTGAAGGCGGTGGAACTGTCTACCAAGCAAATGTCAACGCCAAGTAAGCGGTCGACTCCCTCAGACGCCAGATAACTTACGCGCTTGTAGCAGCCGATTCTTTTGCCTTGAGGGCATGGGCCAGTCGAGACTTGCGCCGAGCACCAGCATTGCGGTGTAGCACGCCCCGCTTGACGGCTTTGTCAATTTTGCTCACAGCGGCCGACATCCGTTCTTGGACCAGCTTGCTGCTCTCCTCAGAAGGATTGGAAGCGTAGGTTTCTAGCGCCTCATGATATCGCTTGGTCAGCGTTTTTACAGCTGACTTGTATGCTTTGTTTCGCAAACGGTTTCGCTCTGCAACTCGAATACGCTTAATCGCAGATTTAGTATTTGCCATTGCTTACCTTGCTAATCGCCCTTAGTAGTCAGTTCATCAAAAATCTTAGAGTTGTTAATCATAGCACTTAAGCTTCAGCTGTGGTAAGAAATTTGAGCTTTTATTGGGCGATCAGTCGGGGATATTATCAGCTGCCTATGAGGATTCCACGCTAAGCTGTTGACTAACGGCAGATTGATCCCCCTTTACCATTGCCCTTCGCAACTGGATTAAGATCGGGCGTGTAAGTCTGTTGCTGTCGAGACTCTTTTCCTTTCTACATGCTGCGAATTATCAATCAGCTAGGTGATGCTAAAGCGGAACTCAAGCGTATTTGCGATCGCACTCACGACACAGAGGTTGCTGAAAAGGAAGCAACGGTCCGAGAAATTTTAGCAGCCGTTCGAAAAACCGGCGACGCGGCCCTCCTCCACTACACCGAAAAGTTTGACAGGCAGCAGCTCACCCCGGCCACCCTCCGAGTCGACGGCGCTCAGCTCGATGCGGCCTACCAGCAAATTTCTCAAGACCTGCTCAAGGCGATCCAAACCGCCTGTACCAACATTGAGAAGTTTCACCGGCAGCGCCTTCCCAAGAGCTGGGTGAGCTTTGAAGATCGGGGCGTCGTCTTGGGTAAGCGCTACAGCCCCGTGGCCAAAGCGGGCATCTATGTACCTGGGGGGCGGGCGAGCTACCCCAGCACCGTGATGATGAACGCGATTCCGGCTCGGGTGGCGGGCGTTTCTCGCATCGTGATGGTGACGCCGATTGGCGCAAACGGTACGCTCAGCCCGGCGGTGCTGGTCGCGGCGCAAGAGGCCGGGGTGGAAGAAATTTATCAGGTGGGCGGTGCCCAGGCGATCGCAGCGCTAGCCTACGGTACGGCCACCATTCCAAACGTAGATGTGATCACAGGACCTGGCAATATCTACGTCACCTTGGCAAAAAAACAGGTGTACGGGACCGTTGGCATTGATTCACTGGCAGGTCCTTCCGAGGTGCTGATCATCGCTGACCACAGCGCCAATCCTGTCCATATCGCGGTCGATTTGCTGGCCCAGGCAGAGCACGACCCCATGGCCGCCGCCATCTTGATCACCACAGACGAGTCGATAGCCGAAGCCGTCGCTGAGGAAGTGAGCAGGCAGCTGGCCCACCATCCCCGCCAAACGCTCACCGAGAAGGCAATCGCCCACTACGGCCTAGCCATCGTCGTCGACAATCTGGAAACCGCCGCGCAGCTCTCAGACTTGTTTGCGCCAGAGCACTTAGAGCTAGAGGTCGAAAAGCCTTGGGACCTGCTGCCCACCATCCATCAGGCAGGCGCTATCTTCTTGGGTCACGATACGCCCGAAGCGATTGGCGACTACCTCGCCGGGCCCAACCACACCTTGCCCACCTCAGGCGCAGCCCGCTACGCTTCGCCTTTGTCGACAGAAACCTTTATGAAGCACACCAGCCTGGTGCAGTACACACGCAGCGCCCTAGCCGCCGTCGCCAACGACATCGACGTGCTCACCAAGGCCGAAGGTCTTCCGTCTCACGGCGATTCTGTGCGGCTACGCCTAGAGTCGAACTAAGCGAGCGTACTCATTTAAGAATATCTAAGTCAGGCAGCACAGGCTTCACAGCAGCCCGTCTTCGCGTAGCTGCAAGGCCAACAGATGCCCAATATAAGTGCGGTGTCCGCTCGTCGTTCGGGTTAAAAAATATAGCGGCAGCGGTTCTTGTACCTGCAGGGGAAGTTTTGGCAGCACTGCCGGACTGACCTGCGCACCTACCTGATGGAGCTGACGGCGGCGATATGCACCATCGACCAAGTCTCCCCAAGTCCGTAGCTCTACTTGCGCAGTCGAAAGATGCCAGTATTCAGCGATCGCGCTGTTTGCATACAGCTGTAATCGCTGCTCATTCTCATGCCAAGTCTCGTCGATATCAATCACCCAGCGAACCTGAGACTGACCGTGAATCTTTTCTACAAGTGCGATCGCTGGCGTCAGGACCACAGCAGCATCACCCGACGCCCGATCTACCAAAAGCCCCGCCCCCCTGTAAATCGGCAAATGCGACCGAACTTCAAACTGTTCTAATTGATGCCGCACCAAGTACTGCTGGATTTGCTGGGCTAATAGCGTGACCTGACTGGCAGAAGGTGCACCTGCCGGGGATGAAACCATGTGCACTGCTAGCGTAATTCTGCAGGATAATCATCTAGCAAGTCTTTGTTTTCTGCAATCCATTTCACAATGGACTTGGCAATCGAAGACTTTTGACGGATGGAGCGCAGTGCCTTTGGCAGGTCTAGCTCTTCTGCCGTGCCCGGATGGGAGAGGTCAAACATATCGGTGGCTACCAGATCAACGATGCCAAACTCAGACTCCATGTAGGTAAAGGTATCTAAAAAATAGAGCGCACTTTCCCAGCAGGGCGGATTGATCTTCAGCTCATCGTTGTTCGTCCACATGGTGTTCACAGCGCGTATCCTTCCCCCCGGGGGTGCCCTTTTAACAGCGGTCAGCGGTGAAACCAACCATTCTCTGTGTACCCAGGCACTCAAGCGCCCTAAACACAGGCGTTTTAGGTTCAGCATTTACACTTCAGTACGCACTGACAGGCCCAAATCGAGCGCGCGCTAACTCCTGAAAAAACCGTATTTCCGTAGCGTTACCCCTCCGCTCTACTCAACCGACAGGCACAATCCGCCATGAAACCAGCGCTAAACAAAGTCGTGGTCACCGCATTCGGCGGCGTCGACAACCTAGAAATCACCGCTACCGATGAGGTCATTCCACAGCGCGATGAAGTGGTGGTCACGCTTACCAGCATCGGCATGAACCAAGCTGACCTGATGGCGCGGCGCGGTGAATACAAGCTCAGCTCTGGGGAACCGCCCTTCACACCTGGCATCGAAGGTGGGGGCATCATCACCGCCATGGGAGACCAGGTGACGACGCGATCGCTCGGGCAGCGAGTCAGTCTTACGCTCGATGCCCCAGCCCAAAAGGGAACCTATCGCTCACAGTTTGTCGCTAAGGCCAGTGAAACAGTCCCCGTGCCAGCGGGCATTCCCAACCATTTACTGGGCGCGCTGTGGCTTCCTTTTCTGACGGCTTGGGGGGCGCTGGTGTGGCAGCAAAATCTGCAGCCGGGTCAGTGGGTGATGTTGCCAGCGGCGAGCAGTAGTGTGGCGATCGCCGCTAGCCAGATTGCCAAGCAACGGGGCTGCACCACCATTGGCACCACCACCAGCCCCGAAAAAGTAAACGCGCTGGAACATCTAGATGCAGCTAGGTACGACCACATCGTCGTGACGCGCCCGTCAGCCGAAGCACAACCCTGGTGGCGAAAGGTCAAGCAAATTACCAAAGGCAAAGGCGTTAATGTGATCTTCGACCCAGTCGCTGCAGGTGACTTTCTGAACACCGAAATTCGCCTCTTGGCGCAAGGTGGCACCATCTGGGTCTACGGCTTACTGGGCAAACCAGACACCGTAGATGTTTCGCCGCTTATTCGTAAAGATGGGGCGATTCGCGGCTGGTTGCTCAATGCCGTAGCTGGAACCCCTGCTGAGCAGCAAGGCTACCAGCACATTCTTGAAAATGTGGCAGCAGGCAGCTACCAGCTGCCGGTGGCAGAGCAGTTTTCACTGACGCAGGTGCGCGAAGCCCACGCCAAGATGGAGCAGGGGAAACACGTGGGGAAATTCATCTTGGTACCGTAGCGCTAGGCTGTTTGAGGCCAACAAGTCTAGCCGGGCTCATTGAAACTCATCGACCAGCGGGTGGACAGGCAGGTTAGCACAAGTCTGCTCGTAGTCGGCGAGCGATCGCGCTACGTATCGTATCCAGTCAATGGGCGTCAGGTTGCGCCCGAGCCGCTGACAGACCTGCTGGGCCAGATTTTCAGAACTCACAGGTGCCATTGTCACCGTCGTATCTTGACTGGCGGTGGCAAGGTGATCGCCTAGCGCGGTCAAGCTGACATCGAGCACGTTGCCGTAGTGCCTGACGCTCGCAATCGCCCGGTTGTCACCCTCTAGCGCCCACACCCGCGCAGTCCTGTCGACGCTGCCACTGGCCAGATAGCGACCATTCGCGCTAAATCTGACCGCATTGACAGCACCTTCGTGGTTGAAAGTGACGACAGCCTCGGGTAGGGCAAATGTCTGCCAGCCGTCCTCTTCATCTGATGTGACTGGCTCGAAAGCTGACGAGCGCGCCTCGATATCCGCAATGTCCCATACCTTGATTTCGCCCTGTCGGCCCGCCGTCGCCACAAACTGGCCATCGTCGCTAAAGCTAAAGACTCTCGCCGTTGCGTGCGGGAGTTCAAAGCGATTTTTGGTTGCCCAATTCCACAGGGTGACATTGCGGTCCGGTCCAGCGATCGCAATCAAAGGCTGCTGCCGGTCGGGGCTAAACTGAGCGGCGCTAATTGAATAGTCGGGCACGATGCGGAAGCGCTCTTTGCCGGTGCCTACCTCCCAGACACGAACCCGCTGTGGCTCTATGCTCAGCAGCTGCTCACCGTCGGGGCTAAAGCTCACCCCGGTCACCGCTCCGCCATGGTTGAGCGTCAGTCTTTCTTGGCCCGTACCGCCATTCCAGAGCTTCACCGTTTTATCTTGGCTGGCAGTGGCCACCTGCTGTCCATCCGGGCTGAAGCGAGCCGCCGTCACTTCGCCCCCATGGCTCAGGGTGAACTGCGCTTGCCCCGTGGCGCTCTCCCACAGCCGCGCGGTGCTATCTCGGCTGGCGGTCAGCACCTGCTGACCATCTGGGCTAAAGTGAGCCGCCGTCACTTCGCCCCCATGGCTGAAAATGAACAGTTCTCGTCTCGTTTCGCTGTCCCACAGCCGCGCGGTGCTGTCTTTGCTCGCGGTGACTACCTGCTGGCCATCTGTGCTAAAGCTGGCTGCGATCGCTTCATCTTGATGGCCGGGCCGGGCCTCATCTAGCGGCGTTTCAAACGACCAGACTGAGGCGATGAACGCTTCACTGGCCGTCAGCAGCTGCTGGGCATCGGGGCTAAAGGCAACGGCATTCACCCAGTCATCATGCTGAAGCTCCAAAACCAGCTGCCCCTGGGTGGCATCCCACACCCGTGCCATGTAGTCGTCGCTGGCAGTGACCAAGTGGCGGCCATCGGGGCTAAAGCTCACATCATTTATCCAATCATCGTGCTGGAGGGTGAAGCGAACCTCTTCGGTAGCGACGTCCCATATTTGAGCGATCGCATCTGCACTAGCCGTCGCCAAGCGATTTCCCCTCGGGTCAAAGCTCACCGAAGTGACAATATCCTCATGCTCAAAAACGGCCATCTCCTGCCCTGTACTCACTGACCAAACAATCGCCACCTGGTCGTAGCTAGCCGTCGCAATGCGAGCCCCATCGGCGCTAAAGCTCACATCGATCACCCCATCTTCATGGGCAAACTCACCCAGCTTTTGCCCCGTCTCAACCCTCCATACTGCCGCCGTCTGGTCGTCACTCGCCGTTGCCAGCCGCTGGCCATCCGGGCTAAAGCTCACACCGTTGACGCTGTCTTCATGGGTAAAAGAACGCTCTTCTTTACCGGTAGTCGCATCCCATATCCGCGCCTTGCCATCGGTGCTGGCCGTTGCCACTTTCTTGCCATCTGGGCTGTAGCTCACGGCAATCACCGCTTCCTCATGGCGCAGCTCAAACAGCACCTGCTGCGTCTCTACATTCCACAGCGTTACCGAGCCATCCGCACTCGCAGTCGCCATCTGCAGACCGTCGGGGTGATAGCTCACATCGGTCACCGGTGCCTGATGAACAAAGCTCCTGCTCTCAGGAATCGTCAGGCTACTGCGCAAAACTTGATTCACTTCGGGCGACGCTGCGCCGAGGTCAGTTAGCAGCTGATGAGCGTGCACGGCTAGTAGAGCGCCCGTAATTCGCTTCGTAGAGCTTCTGTCGGCTAAAGTCTCAGCTGTTGCCGTTAGCTCATCGGCAAAGGCCTTGCTGGCAGCATCTTCTAGCCGATAGGCCAGCACCCCCAAGCCCAAACTCAGTCCAGTCAGAGAAGCGATCACACCTGCCAGCGTCGCCAATAGGCGCACCCGCTTTCTACGCTTGAACTTCAAGCTAGAAACCACAAACTCTGACTCACGTTTATTCAACCAATTTTGCTCAGAGGCGAGCGTCTCCTGCAGTAGCCCCAGCCGCGGATTATCATCCCACAGCAATCCCTTCGCCTCTTGTTTATTAGCCTGTCGATGCCACTCTTTTGCCACCGGCGAAAGCAGACGCTGCAAGGCTAACCCTTCTTGCTCCGCCCGCTTCCAACGCAGCAGCTTATCCCATCCTCGCACCAGCGCATCGTGAGCAGGCTCTACATACGGTTCACTCGCCAGCACACCCGGCACATCATCCGAAGAAAGTTCACTCGGATGGTCAGCAGAGGCGGCCACCCCATCCTGCCCGCGCACGATCAGCCGAGCCGCAATCAGCCGCTCCAGTACCGTTTGTACCCGAGCACTCTCCGCCGCCGCCGCGTACACCAGCTCAGACAGAGGCACCCGCCGCCGCGCCAGTTCCCCGCCATCTAAAGCGACCATGCGTAGCATGACGTGTTTCACTGTCTGCGCGTAGGCCTCATCCTGACTCACCAGCGTCTGATATTCTTGCGTCGCGCGCTGCGTCAGGGAGCCTGCCACCCCGCCCAGCGCGCGATAGTCAGCCGCTGTCAGTGCCCGGTTGTCGCTGCGCCGGTCTAAATACCGCAGATACAGCTCACTCAGGGTGAATGACAACAACGGCAGCGCCCCTGGCGTCTGAGACACATCGTCTACAAGCTGATCGATCAGGCCAGGCGGGTCGAAGTACAATACCCGGGCGGCGGCGGGTTTTTCAATGGCATCTCGTAGCTGCGCCTGAGACATCGGCGAAATCACAAACCGAGCGTCCATCCATTCTGCTCGGAGTGCCTCGTCTTGAAACTGTGCCTCAAAATCTAACCGCAGCGTGGCAACAATCCAAAGACACTCCCAACGCTTAGCCATCGCCCGCTTCACCAGCCGCTGAAACTGATGCGACTCCTCAGGCGATATTGCCTGAGTGATCAACTCTTCCGTTTGGTCGATCACAAGCAACAGTTTGTTGTTGGGATAGGTCTGATGCCATTGGCCAACCATCTCAGCCAGCGCATTTTCATTGTCGGCAAGTTGTTGAATTATGCTTTGAACATTTGCAGCGGGCAACAAGTCCAAACAGGCTCTTGCCAACGACTCCAGGGGATAGTTGCCTGGTCGCATCACTGGCAACACGTGAAAAGCAGTCTGCTGGGCAAGTCGAGGCAACAATCCTGCCTTCACCAAGCTAGACTTACCTGTGCCTGAAGCGCCCAATACAACAGTGAGTGGATGGGGTGAGGCCAGTCTTTTTAGCAGCTGTTCTACTTCTTGTTCTCGACCAAAAAAAAGATGATGATGGTGTTCATCGAACGATTGCAGTCCCCGATAAGGGTTGTTCTCTACGTTTAGGGGTGGCGCAGGCGGTAGGTTGAGCGCGTGTCCTGGCGTGAGAAAAATAAATTCGCCTTTGTCGTGCTTGCGTAACGGGCAAAGCTCTGGGGTCTGACGCTTGCGCTGCCCCTCTGTAAGGCTCTCTACGCTATCACGCAAATACAGGTACAGCTCTGTTGCAGTAATCACGCCATCACCGGCTGGCTGGCCGTTGTTGGCGGGCGGAAAGGCATCGGCCTCTCCCCGCAGCGCATTCAGCAGGGCGGTGGCAAAGGGTGAGTGTTTACCTTGTAGCTCTCCTCGGTCATCGCGCAAGGACAGTACATCCATTGCCTTTTGGTCGTAGGAGGCAGAGGTAATGACCTGCCAAGCGGGGTCTTGGCGAAAGCGGTCGAACCGTTCTTGATGGATAACTTCTGGCGCAAAGTCGATATCGCGGGTGCTCGACCAGCGGAAGGCACCGGCAAAGCAACAGTCGAAGATGGCTAGAAAGTGTCGGCAGGGTAGCGCTGTGAGCGCATCGTGCAGCTCTACCATGGGCAGATAGCTCGACAGGTTGCCAGGCGCTGCATCTTGAGGAATGAGAAATCCGGCTGGGCCATCGTCGCCATCCTGCGCGATACCGTGACCGGCAAAATACAGCAGCAGGCGGCTGTCGGACAAGAGAATGCTGGGCAACTTGGTTTGAATGAGCGATCGCACTTCAGCCAACTGAGCCTGCTCATCGGTGAGCAACAGCACGTCGTAGCCATGGTCTTTTTGCAGGGTTTGCGCGATCGCCTGCGCATCGGCAACGGCGGTTCGGAGGGGCGCTATGCCACGGCTATATCGATTGATCCCAATGACAATCGCTAAACTCTGCGCAAACTCTAAATCGCTCATATTTACCTGTCGACCTCGCCAAATAGCTGCCACTGCCGCAGCTCTCTCAGCGTTCGTAAGTCGGCTTCGGTGAGGTCTGCCTCCACCAGTGGCGATGCAAGGGTTGAGGCAAGGGGAAATAGTTCCGATACGGTAGGTGCTGGGGGCGGCGGCGCTGTTGAGGGGGGCGCTTGGAAAGAGAGTGGCAGAGGCTCGGTGCGAGACACCGGCGCTGGATGAGCGATCACTTCCGGCGGCGGCGCTGGTGGGGGCGGGGAAGCCGGAGCAGGAGGCGGGTTGGATGAGCGTGGACTCGACGCGCGCGGGCCGGATGAAGGCGGGCCAGATGAGCGTGGCCTAGTTGAACGAGAGGCAACTTCTCGGCGAGACCGGCTGTCCCGAGCAGGTGTGGATGTAGCTGCTGGAGGCTGCGAGTCGCGGCGAGCAGCTGTCCGAGGTCGCTGGGTCGGCGGCGCTTCTGTGGGTACTGAAGCAGTTTCCACGATTGGGTTAGAGGGCTCGGTCGCTGGGCAAAATTCCGCTTCGCAACCGCGCTTGAAGCTCTGATTGTCGAGGGTTTGGCGCTCTGCAGTTGGCTGATCGAAGGTCTTGATCGCACCCCCTTCCCCATCTGCTGCATCGGGCGCGTATCCCCGGGCGCGGGTCCGCAAAGTCTCTGCCCGGCGAGCATTGCCATATATCGCCTCTTGCTCAGCTCGCCGCTCCCAGTAAAGCGCATAAAAGCTCTGGGCAACCGCCCGAGGGTTGAGGTCTAGCGCTTCCGTCAGCGGGTTCAAATCGGTATTGCTGGCAACCTTGAGGACGCGGCGAAAGATATCCATCGCCGAGTTAAATGAGCCATTTGCCGCTAGCGATTGACCGTACTTCACCACGGAGTCGTGCACCGGATAGTCTGGGCAAACCAGTTCGTACGACAGCAGGGCGCGCGTTTTATTTCTGGCATAGGGTGCCATGAACTGGGCCCAGTCGTCAGCGCTCGGGTTGCGGCCCAAGCGCTGACAGACCCGCTGAGCGATCGCCTCAGAATCTGTACCTGCGACCTTGGCGCTGCTATCTCGGCTGGCCGTCGCGATCAGATCGCCATCGGGGCTGAAGCTCGCAGCCATTACCCCAGCGGCATGGTTAAGCCCGATAATGGCCTTACCTGTTTCCACATTCCACACCAGCGCCGACCCGTCTGCGCTCGCGGTCAACAGGCGATCGCCCCGATCATTAAAGCTAACGGCATTGATTGACCGTCGATGATTCACAGCAGAGAGCTCTGCCCGCGCTTCCACATCCCACACTTTTGCCGTTTTATCTTGGCTACCGGTTACCAGACGTGACCCATCTGCGCTGAAGCGAATCGTATTGACGCGATCACTGTGATTGAGACGGAAGACAAACTGATCTGGGTCCAAAACCCGCTGATTCGTCGTCAGATCCCAAAGATCTGCTCCTGTATTGTCACTCGCTGTCGCTAAGTACTGACCGTTAGGACTAAAGACCGCCTCGTACACCCTGTCGGTATGCGTCAGCGCGGTGACACTTTCCCCCGTATCGGCCTGCCAAATTCGGGCGGTCTGGTCGTCACTGGTCGTTGCCAGCAGGCTGCCGTCAGCATTAAAGCTCACTGAGTTCACCACTTCGTCGTGCGGTAGGCTCACTATCTGCTCGCCCTCAGCGTCCCAAATCCGAGCGGTCTTGTCGATACCGGCAGTCGCAATCTGCTTGCCATCAGGACCAAAGCTAGCGGCCAAGAGCGTATCGTCGTGCGCTAGAGACTGAAGCAAATCGCCTGTCTCTAGTTCCCACACCCTGGCAACATTGTCATCACTGGTGGTCAGGATGCGGGTCCCATCGGGGCTCACGCGCAGCGTTCTGATTCCCCGTGGATGTTCTAGCGTATGGCTGATTTCACCAGTGGCTGCATTCCACACCTTCACGGTGCGATCGCTGCTACCTGTCACCACCCATTTCCCATCGTTGGTAAAGCTCACACCGCGAACCACATCTTCATGGTCTAGCAGGCGCGTGCTTGCCGTCGGCGTGACCTTCCACAGCCTGGCAGTTTCGTCCTCGCTGGCCGTGACCACCCGCTGACCATCTGGGCTAAAGCTAGCCGCATTGACCAAACTGCTGTGGGTGAGAGTATCGCTGATGGCCTCTGTGTCCAACGACCACACCTGAGCCACTTCGTTGAAGCTGGTGGTGAGTAGGTGGGTGCCCTGAGAATTGAAGGCGACGGTCTTTACCGCATCCTCATGGCTAAATCTGGAGAGGGCTTTGCCGGTCGTAGCGTCCCACACTCTCGCCGTTTCGTCGTAGCTCGCCGTGGCCAGCTGTTTGCCATCGGGGCTGAAGCTCACATCGGCCACTCTGGCATCGTGCGGAAGGGCGGCGACCGTTTCCCCAGTGGCGATGTCGAATATCTTGGCCGCATCTCCCACGGCGATCGCCAGCTGCCCACCATCGGGGCTAAAGGTTACCGCACGCACCCGAGTACCGTATTTAATCGACAGTATTTTTTGACCAGTTGCGATCGCCCACACGCTCACTTTTCCGCCCAGTTTGCCATCGGCTCTCACCGTTGCTATCTGCGTGCCATCGGGGCTGAAGCGAATGGTATTGGCCTCCGTGCTAGCAAGGGTCAAGGTGAGCTTGGGCTTACCGGTTTTCGCAGACCAAATTCGGGCCTGGTTGCCGCTAGCCGTTGCCAGCCACTGAGCCTCGCCACTGTCGTCACTAGGGCTAAAGCGAACCAGCTGTACCGGACGTGGGTGTGGCAAAGTCAGCACAGATTCGCCGGTGTTCGCATCCCAGATCTGGGCGGTTTTATCTTTGCTGGCAGTCGCAACCCGGTCACCACTGGGGCTAAAGGCGATCGCTGTCACCGGCTGCTCATGGTTCAACGTCAGCACGTCTGATGCCGTATCCGATGCTGTATCTGCGATGGCTAGCGTAGCTGTGTCCGAATCCACCGGTAACAGATCAGCATCCCCCAGGGTAGCCGTCCAAATTTTGGCAGAGCTGTCATTGCTAGCAGTGGCAAACCGATCCCCCTCTGGGCTGAATGCGATCGCATTTACACTGCCTGTGTGGAGAAACGTCTGATTCACCGGCAGCACCGCCAAGCTTCGGCGCAGCACCTGATTCACCTCTGGAGACTCATCGCTGAGTTCTTTAAACAGCGTATGGGCCCGCACGGCCAGCAAGGCACCCGTCGCCTGATTGGGAGAAGATTTGGTCACCATAGCAGCTGCCTCAGCAGCCAGCTGATCGGCAAAATTACGCTTACTCGACCGATTCAAATCAGAGCTGAGCGCCGTCAGTCCTAGGCTCAAGCCGCTGAGCGCCGCAATCAGGCCAAACAGGGAGCCCACAAACCGTACCTGGTTTTGTCGCTTGCGCTTTACGCTCGTATCTACAAATGCGGTCTCCACCTGGTTCAGCCAGTTTTGCTCTGAGGTCATCACCTCTTTGAGCAGCCCGAGCCGAGGGTTTTCGTTCCACAGGAGCCCGACTGCCTGTCGTTTATCTTTCTGCTTACTCCACTCTTTGGCCGCTGGTGATAAGCGCCGCTGCAGCGCAAGTCCCTCTTGCTCCAGATTTTTCCACAGCAATAGCTTGTCCCAGCCGCGCACCAGCGCATCGTGGGCAGGTTCTACGTAGGGCTCACCCAAAGCAGCACTCCCAGCATCAACCGCTACGCCATCCTGTCCCCGCACCACCAGCCGCGCATCAATCAACCGGTCTAGCACCGTTTGCACGCGGGCATTTTCGGTCGGCATGTCGTACACCAGCTCCGAGAGCGGCACCCGTCGCCGGGCCAAGGCCCCGCCTTCTAGAGCCACCATTCGCAGCATCACCCGCTTCACGGTGTGCGCATACGCATCATCTTCGTCGACGAGTTCTTCATACTCCTGAGTGGCCCGCTGAGTCAGTGAACCCACTACGCCGCCCAAGGCCCGGTAGTCGTCTTCTGTCAGCGCCCGGTTGTCGCTGCGCCGTTCCAGATAGCGCAGATACATTTCGCTCAGTGCAAACGACAGCAGCGGCAGCGCCCCTGGCGTTTGGGCCACATCTTCTACCAGCTTGTCTACCAGGCTGTGCGGCTCAAAGTAGAGCACTCGCGCCGCCGCCGGTTTTTCAATCGCATCTCTCAGCTGCGCCTGAGACATCGGTGGAATCACAAACCGCGCATCCATCCACTCGCCGTGCAGCGCTTCATCCTGAAACTGCGCTTCAAAATCTAGCCGCAGGGTAGCCACTATCCACAGGCATGCCCAGTGCTCAGCCATCACCCGCTTCACCAGCTGCTGAAACTGAAGCGCCTCTCTGGGCGAGGTGGCCTGGGTAATCAGCTCTTCGGTCTGATCGATCACCATGAGCAGCTTGCGGTCAGGATTTGCCTGCCGCCAGCGACCCACAATGTCGACAAGGGCATCCTCATCCTTTGCCAGCTGTCGCACCAGCCCCTTCGCTTCAGACTCGGGCACCAGTTCAGCGCAAATTTGGGCCAGCGCCTTGATGGGACGGTTGCCTGGCCGCATCACCGGCAGCACCCAAAAGTCTGGGCGACGGTCCGCCAGTCGCGGTAAAAGGCCCGCCTTCACTAGGCTGGACTTGCCCGTGCCCGACACGCCCAGCACAACGGTGAGCGGATGGGGTGAGTCCAAGCGTGCCAGTAGCTGTTCAATCTCCTGATCTCGGCCAAAGAACAAGTCACTGTGGTCGGCATCAAAAGACTCTAGGCCGCGATAGGGATTGTTTTCTCTGTTGAGTTCGGGGGCGGGGGGTAGGTTTAGCCGGTGTCCTGGCGTTAGGAACACGTACTCGCCTTTGTCGTGGTTGCGCAGTGAGCAAATCTCTGGCGTCTGGCGTTTGCGCTGCGCCTGGGTGAGCACTTCGACGCGATCGCGCAAATACAAATACAGCTCCGTCGCCGTGATCACCCCATCACCAGCAGGCTTACCGTCTGCAGCGGGCGGCGAAATATCCGCCCCGCCAGCCAGCCCCTGCATCAGGGCCGCAGCAAAAGGAGAATGTTGTTCAGCCTGTTGCTGGCCCGGCCCTGAATCAATCTCCCCCCGGTCATCTCGCAAAGACAGCACGTCCATGGCCTTTTGGTCGTAGGCGGCAGACGTGATTACCTGCCAGGCCGGGTCCAGACAAAACCGGTCAAAGCGCTCTTGGTGAAGAACATCCGGAGCAAAATCAATATCGCGGGTGCTCGACCAGCGAAAGGCACCGGCAAAGCAACAGTCAAAAATGGCCAGAAAGTGCCGGCAGGGCAACGCCGTCAGCGCGTCGTGCAGATCCACCATGGGCAGATAGCTGCTGACGTCACCTGGCATGGCATCTTGAGGGATCAGATAGCCCGCCGGGCCATCGTCGCCATCTTGAGCAATGCCATGCCCGGCAAAATACAGCAGCAGACGGCCACCAGTCTGTACCAGCGCCGGTAGCTGTTCTTGAATCAGCGATCGCAGCGGCCCGAGCTGCCCCTGTGCGTCGGTGAGCAGCAACACTTCGTAGCCGTGGTGCTCTGCTAGGGTGGCAGCCACCGCTTCGGCATCGGCCACGGCTGTTCGCAGGGGCGCAATCCTATTACTGTACTGATTGATCCCAATGACAACAGCCAGACTCTGCGCAAACTTCAATTCGGCCATACGACATCAGCCCTAGTGTCTATTATGAAAGACGTTCATAATGGGCACCAGGGTCCATAAGAGACGATTCGGGAACAGGTTCTACCGGTTCTGTGCGATCGCGCTGAGCCCAAGCCCAAGACAGCAACGCACCTAAGACAGCTGCGATCGCAGCCCACACCCACACCTTTGACAAAACACCTGAAGACAGCCCAGCTCTGGCCATCTCCGCATCAGCACGCTCCTCTACAAATGGCGATGGCTCATCGCCCTCTGCCGGCACAGAAGGCAGCGGCGCAAAACCAGGCAGCTTCGGCTCCGCAGCTGGGGTAGAGGCTTCTGCAGACCCGTCATCACCCAGCTGCGCCTCAGCGCTCACTGACGTTACCTTCACAGCACCGGCATCTACAGCTCTCGTACTGACAGCACCTGTACCAACAGCACTTGCACCGATAGCGCCCATACCAACAGCAGACTGAGCGGCCATCCCTTTACTGCCGTCATCAGCAATACCCGTGCCGATCACTGCCTCTGTGAGAGAAGCCAAACCAGCCGGATGGACAAAATACTCCAGATGGTTGCACGCTGTCGGCAGCTGCCTGGGAGCGGGAACGCGATCTGCAGGGACGTACGCGATACTATCAACCAGCACCGCAATATCATTGGGCTGATTGAAAAACGGCAGCTCTACCAGCTTGCCAAGCCGCTGCATCAGCTTTTGCTTAAGCCCTGTCTTTGCATCTTGCTCTACCAGCGAGGTGTTGCCTACCACCATCGTGTAGGGCACCCCTGGATCGGGCGAGGCTGCCAGCTCTGCCAAAAACGTCGATCCCGGCTCCATCTGGTCGAGCGACACATCCACCGTTTCAATCCGCCGCAGCAGCGCCTCCAGAATCTTCAGCGGCGCCACCACCAGAGAAAGCCCATTAATCGCGTAGGAGACAGCTGCCGTAATCCCCGCCTGCACCTGCGGCCAAGGCGATCCATTATTCGGCGTGCCCAGCATGATCAAATGGCTGACCACGTCCTTACCGCCCTCGTGCTCAATAAACCAGCGAGAGACAAGCCCGCCCATGGAGTGGGCAACAATGTGCAGCGTTTTTTCATGGCCTGCGCCGAGCCCGACAGCCGCTAGCCGCTCTTTTAGCAGGCGAGCATTGCGATCAATCGTGGTGTTGAGATTTTCGTAGTCGAAGGCCAGCACTAAGTCGTACAGCTGCCCAATCGGCGTTTGGTTATTTCCGAGGGGAGCGATCGCAGTCTCCAAACTCGGCAGCAGGCTAGCCGTATCCCCAAAAATCCCGTGAATATACACGACAATATTCTGGGCACCTGCCACCTGCGCCTTGACCTTTTCCACATCGCGAACGTACAGCACCTTGGGCCGCGCCGCGCCACCCGACGATTGAGATCGGTCCAACTCGGCAACAGCCAGCAGCGGATATTCAAATTCTCTATTCAGCTTTTTCGCAATTACCTTCTGAAAGAAAATTCGAATAGAGCCTGTGACGCTACGCGTGCCGATGCTCATCGGCGCAGCCAGCCGCTCAATCACAATCTCGGTCTTGCCGTCCTTTTCCCGGCCATAGCCCAAAGGCAAATAAAATTCGCCATCGTAGGCCACCGGCAGCACGTACTCGTCTTCACCCAGAGGCATATCCGCCTCGATCAGCAGAGGCTGCTCCGGAGTCACCGCTTCTAAATTGCTCACGTCACTCAGTTCAAGCGCGCTCAGGCCAGGATCGCTGGCCCGGCTCTGCGTAAATTGAAACGGCACCGTCTCAGCCTGCAGCAGCGGCGGCAAAATAGCACCGCCCAAATCCCGCGTCGACTGGGGAACGGTGGTCAACCGGGCCTTGGCCGAAAGGGCGCTGTGGGGCGCAACCCGCACGCCAGCCCCCACAGAAATGGTGTCGGCCTCGCGGATAGGCGTCGAAGGCTGGGGCCTCACAAAGGTAAACGCGATTTGGTTGGCCACCCAGTCGTCATAGGTGGGCGCTTCATCGGCAAAGCCAATATCTCGCGTATTTACCCGCTGCATCAGTCGGTTGAGGCTGCCGCCCCCCGCTCCCACAGAACGGGTTTGAGCCGGGGGCATGCCCAGCTCGCCTAGCTCCATCAGCAGCGGATCAAACTCATCAGTGCAGGCAATTAGCTTCAAAATGTCGCGGGATTCGGTGATGCCTTGCTGCCATAGAGCATCGGCGACCGTTCCCTTCAGCGCCGCACCGTTGGCAAACCAAATCTCCTGATCGGGCAGCAACCGCACCAGGCTAGCAATGCCATCGGGCTTTAGCACTGCCGCCTTAAACCGCTCCGTCAAAAAGAAAATCGCGCAAAACAGAGTTTGATTGCTGGTGTTGTGCAGCTTGATCCGAAAGCGGGGAGGCGTCCAAGTCTGCTGGGCCTCGCCGTAGCGATAGTCGAGCCGAATCTGAGCGCTTTGGATTTCGGTCGCAGCTTCTGGGCTGGCTTCTTCACCGGTGTAAATTTTTAGTGACACCGCGCCCTGAATTTGGCTGCTGGCAGGACTCGATAGCTCGGCAATGGTTTTCCAGCGGGCAATGTGCTCTAGACTTTGCGTCACCCGGACGGCGCTGGGATTGTCGTAGCCACGCACCGGGGCAATCAGTGGCCGCGCATCGGTCGGTGAGGTGATGGTGTAGGTATCGTCTTGGGCTAAGACTCGAAAGGCCGCACCTTCTACCTGGTCAATGGGCTGCACATAGAGGGAGGGCTGGCCGCTGGGTCCGGCAGCTGCGATCGCCCGCCGCAAACTCTCGACCCCCACCATATTTCCTTCTAGAAACACCTGTAGCGGTGGCAAGGGTGAACCGATCACCACGGCCTTGAAGGTATTGCCTGTCTCTAAAAAAGGCTCCCCATCGGCAGACACTTTGCTCAGCTGAGGCAGAACCTGGGTAAGCGTCACCTGGGCAATCGCTGCCGGTATGTCCTGAAGCTGCTCGGCGCTGGCATCGAAGGGATACACGGCTAGCGTCGTCGATTCATCACCGGTCGGTGGCTGTAAACCGTGAATAGCCCCACCGTCAATTACCCAGCCATAGTCCGCATGGTGGCTAATGGTGAAGTAGGGCGGCGAAGGTGCGATCGCCCCACCTAGAAAAGGCCGGTCCAAATCTTCTGAATGGGTCGCATCTAGCTGCGGCGACTGAGAAGGCACCCCACTACGAATCAGCGCATTGGTCCGCTTGAATAAGTCGCGATAGCTCAGCGGTCCATTTGCCCTAGCCAGCGACGCCTGCAGAAAGTAAGAAAAAGCCCCCCTCGGACTCTCTCCGCCGAGATATTCCTTGGCCTCTTCGACATTACGGCAGGCCGAGAGCACCACATGCCGCCCAGACGGCAGCACAGCGGCCATCGGCGACAGACTGCGGGGACCCGTGACAGGGCTAGCCCCCGACCCAGTTGCCGCAGGCGACACAATAAAGCTCTCTAGCGGGCGTTGTCGCCGATCTGGCTCAGCCCGCCGGGTGGCAATGGTCACCTCTCCTTCCCGCGTACCCGACCCGGAATGGCAGCAGTCCAGCACCACGGCAATGTGCGGCTTGTTCGCATCGACCGTGGCGATCAGCTGGGCCAGCTCCTTGTCGGCGAGGTCCCAGTGGTCGTCATCTATCCGGCTGTCGTGGCACACCAGTGTCTCCATCATTCGGTCTGGAGAAACCGGCCAAAAGGCTTCTGGCGCATCGGCCTGCGCGCCGTGCCCCGCATAGTAAAACAGCACGACATCTTCTGCGCCCGCCTGGGCCAAATGCTGCTGAAAGCCCTCGATAATCGCCTGCCGGGTCGCTTGCTCATTGAGCAGCACTTGCAGATTTAAGGTGAAATCGTCTTGGGCGACTCGGCCTTCTAAATAGGCTTGAATACCCTGGATATCATTAACACAGCCCCGCAGTGATGGAACGCGCGATCGCGCATCATACTCATTGATACCCACCAGCAGCGCATACAGATTTCGAGCCATTAGAAATACTAAGAATTATTAGAGTACAATTTTTGGCTGCCAAGTCGGACCAGGCATGCACACCCACATGAGCTAAGCGCAAAGGGGCTTTTCACCATATGGGTGCACGCTGCCCTCCAAACCTAGGAGCTATAAAAACTATCTGCAGTCTATTTACAAACGTCCCATAGCCCTCCTTAAGACCGTTTTCCTTAAGACCGTTTGTTGAAAGATGATTGTTGTTGCGATCGCATGACCTTAGCTCGAAGCAGCTGGGCCGTTATCTGCGCTAATCACATCCTTGAGCCTTGCTAGCGTTACTTCGCCAGCGGCACCATCGATCTCTAGTCGATAGCGGCGCTGAAACGCCTTTACAGCCTTCTCAGTGGTTTTGCCGAAGACGCCATCTGCCTCAAGGTCAATGCCGCTAGCAATCAGATCCTCTTGGAGGGCTCTGACGCGATCGCCCTTCATGTATGGCGTTACCATCTTCAAGGTCCCTTCATCAGGGGAATACTCTGGGGCTTTCACATTTGGCCCCACCTGAAAGCGCACGTGCAGATGATCGTCGTGGCCAGCGTGGTACTGAACGCCCGCAATCTCGGGATCATTAAACAGCACAACGCGCGGTGCCAGCACCGGATTATCAAATATCAAATTTACAAAATCGCGCGTCAACGCCTGCGAGTAGTTACCCGCCTGCCAGTTCGAAGGCTCTTCCTTGCCGTTGTTGGTGACTACGCTAAAGTCCACATCTACGCCTTCTTCGTGGGTGGCATGGGTAGGCGTATCGCCACCATCTGGCAAGCTAATATCGCCCACTCCAATGCGAGGCGCATCGGGATGCAGCTTGGCCCACTGGCCACAGATGTGCTTTACCGCCTGAATCACGCTAGAGCGGCCATAGTGATGCCGACCCTCTTCGCCGTAGCCGTAGCACTCAAACCCAGGTCCGCTAAACGGCATTCTGGTAAATAGCGCCCGGCTATCTTGGGCCAGATAGGCCAGCTCTTCTTCTGTAAAAGGAATGTCGGCGGTGCAAGGAGATTCTTCGTGATTGGGATGCTCGTGATTGGACTGCTCGTGACTGGGATGCGATCGCTCAGCGGCCAAACTGCGCGGTGAGAGCGCCTGTGACGTGTCTATCATTCTTCATTTTCCAAATGGTAAATTAGCTAACCACCCTGACTTCAGCCAAGTGACGGCATTGCCATCTGCCCTGGCAGATCACTTAGCCAACACCAGGCACAATTTGCAGATCGATTTGAAGATCGATACCTAGCTGCAAAAACCTGATGCATTGTATGCGGTGTGCCTTGACAAAAGATGCAGGTTCCAGACGCCAAAAATACACAAAAACTGCAGAAATCAAGCAAGACAACCGCTGCACACCGCAAATATACCGAAAGGCTTCCGCAGAGCAGTAGCCATATCTACAAAACTTTGCAGGTCATCCCATTGAAATCCTATTGAACAAGCTTCTGTGCTGACTTCACTGATTCAGGCAACGACACAACACATCAAGAAAAGTTCTAATAAACCATCCTCTAAATCAACAGCTAGCTAATCAAGGAATCAATAAAAACTGATTAAAACTTATCCCAAAAAACGAAACAAAAACTTTTCTATTTCAGCCAACCATTTCTCAACAAAGAAACAACAAAATTCGATAGATCACGAAAATAAACCGAGCCCGAAGATCTTTTTTTACCAAACAATCGATTTTTACACGGAACTTTGAATTAAAGACAAAATCAGCCAAATGGCTTAGCGATCAACAATAAAAATTGTTGTGAGGCTTATCGCCTTGAATGAACTCTGAAAATATACGGAGAGAAAATCCCCGAAAAATTACGCACATGCGTATTTACCACCGCTTCACAGTATCAACCCATCAAGGCCCATTGTTACCGAAGCGATCGCTTCAGTATTTCTGGCCATACTGTCGAAAACCCTTATTTATCAACCTTTTTAACTATGAAGAAGGTAAGGGGTTCAGCCCCCTGGTTATTTGTTTTAAAAGTTGTCTATCTTTTGATGGAGAGCAACGCCTCAGTATTTTCTCTAATCAATTTTCATTAATCATTTAGAGAACAATTGAGCTTGTCTTTTTGGAGTGATAAACATTAGAAAAAAGCTATTTATTAGCGACCTTTTTCTAACTGTTTTACAAACTGCTGGATGAGGCCTTATGTCTGCCGCCGTTTCATCGCTCCGTGCGACTGTTTAAACAACCTGTTATTAACCATTCAGGCAAGTCGCGCTACTTTTGAAAAGGGTGTTTTACTCATGTCACGGGATGCGCTAATTGT
>JBCBIK010000065.1:0-24060 GCA_038524545.1 Cyanobacteria bacterium J06623_4
CTCTCGAAACTGTGGCTGACAGGCAATGTGCCGATAGCGCTTGCTGAATCCGGCCAGCCACTGCTCATTGGTATCGGGCTCTTGACCGGCACGCAGCGCCAGAGAAATGGCGGCATCTTCGATATCACCGTCACAATCTGAAATTTCTTGAAGCGCGGCGATCGCATCAGGATAGTCAGCCAAACAGGCCTGCAGCTGAGAAAGTTCGTCAGGAGTGAGCGTAATCATTCACAGACATCCCATTCGATGGTGCCAATGCATTAGGACATTCTTACATACTGCCGGAAGCGCCACTGCTAGAAACAACGCCAGAAACGACATTGTAAAACCACCGCTCAAAGCGTTCTCCCCAAGCGGGCAAAGCATAATGCGTCTCTGCTTGCTGACGACAGGCCCACCGATCTATCGAATCAACCTTAGTGATCGCGTCTACAAGCTGCCCGATATTTCCGGGCTCCACGAGCCAGCCAGTCTGCCCAGAGCGGACAATTTCGGCTGGGCCACCGCACCTGTAGGCAATCACCGGCACTCCGCAGGCCAAGGCCTCAATTGCGACAATACCAAAGGCCTCTGTCCACTGAGGCGTCATCAGCAAGGCCCGGGCCCGCCTAAGCTGCCGCTGCAGATCAGCCGTGGATAAAAACCCTACATACTCTACGGAAATATTCGTAGCCGCCCGGTCAATTTGCTGCTGGCACTTTTCCCAGTAAGTCGGATTTTCTAATTTGCCAAATATTTTGAGCGGGATGTCTGCAGCTTGTGTTGCAGCGATCGCATCTTCTAATCCTTTCTCTGGTGAAATGCGCCCTACCCAGGCCACGAAGTTATCGGGCTGCTGACAGTAGCTGTACTGAGCAATGTCTACAGCGCTCCCCAAAATTTTCCACTGACTAGCCGGTGTTTGGAATACACCTTCTGATGAATCCTCTAATAGTCCCTTGAACGTTTGGACTTGAGCCTGCGTGTAGGCACCCACCGTACCAGGGAACTGAGCTACCACCTGAGCGATCACAGTATCCATGCGATCGCTGAGCGATCCCATGCTGACAAAGTGAGCCACTGGCCTCATAAGAAAGGGCGTGAGATAGTAAGGCAACCAGTCGTAGGCAAAGTTCACTAGCAGGTCGTAGCGCGCTTGCGTTTGCCGGGCATACTCCCAAGCATTTGCCAGAGCCGTCCCCACCGTTACCGGACAGTCGCGCTGCTGCGTTTGCGCAGTCACCTGCCAAGTACCCGGCACCTGAACAATGTCTATGGCGCTGTGCTCCAGATTTTCAAACCGAAGCGGCGCTGCCTTTACCGCTGCCGGTGAAACAATCGTGACCCGATGGCCCAACGCCACCATCGCCCGAGCCAAGTTAATCACCGTCAGCTCCACACCTCCCCCAAGCCCAGACCCGAGAGGCCCCACAGGGGTAGACAAAAACAAAAGCGCTAGAGGCTTCACACGTCAATCACTCAGTGATTCAGCAGGCAAACTTATAAGCCCTTATCGATAGGTCCTTGTTGATAGGAACCTAGGACTGAGAGCGACGGATAGACGCTTCACTAGAGAGCAAGTCTATTGGCTTGGAGCCGCTGCCGCTTGTAGGGAAGGCGCGCATCGTAGAATCGACGTCTTGCGTGCGGCGAATGCGGTTGAGCTGATCGAGGGCCCAGGTCGCTGTCTGGCGAACCTCGGGGTCTTCATCTTCTGTGGCGTGGCCCAGCATCTGGCTGATTTGTACCACGAGCTCGTAAATGCGGGTCAGGTCACGAATGGCGTTCTTGCGAACCTCGGGGTTGTCGTCTTGCAGGGCGATCGCCAGCGCTCGGTTCATTGGCTTCAGCGAGCGAATGCCGATTTCGGAGAGGGCTGCCAATACCAGGCTCTTTTCTTTAGAGTCGGCATTCACCATCGAATCTACTAGTGGCTTCACTGCCAGCGAGTTGCCGCGCTGCCCAAGTTCCCAAATCACTTTGCGACGCTTGCTGGGATCTGGATTGTGCAAGTCTTGAATTAGACCGTCAATAATGTCTGTTTGGCCCATGGGTGAGGTGCCCGATAGCTGACCGCTGGCTGTAGCCGCTGTGGTAGTGACCAGTCCAGCCGGTGCGCTGCCGTTGCCATTTTGTGATGAGACGCTGCCAGGCAGACTACCGGGAGTAGCGTTCGGTGGCAGGGCAGGGTTTATACCCGTCAGGCCAGGGTCGGGCTCCACGCCAGACCAACCGTCGCCGTCCGGTGTAGCTGCGTCCTCTTTACTCCGATTGGCAATGAAAAAGCCCACGCCGAAGCTAGCAGCGATCGCCATCAGGCCAAGGCCCAGCCCAAATACCCTTCCAAGGCCACCAGAAGTATTATCAGCCGCGTTGGCAGTACGGTCTGGCTGGTCGGTGCTCGCAACCGCAGACGGGGCTTCACTAGACGATGCAGTGGCCTCACTCTCAGCAATCGGAGCGGTTTCATCAGAACCTGAACCACTTGGTGCATCGGTCCGAGGAGAAGATTCGAGGGACTCTAGCGCTTCCCAAGTGTCATTGTCTAGGCGACCGGTTACATCCAGGCTTTGGCTTTCTTGGAAGGCGCGAACAGCTCGCTGTGTGGCAAGGCCATAGATGCCGTCAATTGCGCCAGTGTAGTACTCGGCACTCTTTAAGCGATTTTGCAGGGCGCTGACCGCTTGCCCTCTAGAACCAATAGACAAAACATTAGTAGCGGCGCTCTCTGTGGTCGCCCCTTCCATCGCCTGAGCGAGCAGCAAAGGTGCTGTTACCGATGATCTCGACGTCGTAGTGCTGAGTCGAGGAGCCGCTTCGGCAGTGCTTTGTAACTGGGCCGTCAATTGAGCCGGCACCTTGGCCGTCGCTTCTGCCTTCGACTGCGTTGTAGAAACACCCAATGCGGTCAGACAGGTTAAAAATACTAGAGTAGAATGCCGAATCATAGATATTTTTACCTGCTATCTTATAGGGACTTAAAGGCTTTCATAAAATTAGGAAATCTTACCTTTGGTGCCTCAGAGAGCTACACCTCAACGGACTGTGAAATCGGATGGGTGAACAGACTTTCTGAAACTAAGCTTGATTTGTACACTCAATTAGGCAGTCACAAACAGTAATGGCTATTTATAGAATGCCCGCCTAAACCAACTTTCTGCTGCTCTGGGGTAAATCAGGATACGCATATTACCCAAAAAGTAAGTGGGAAAGCTGACTCACTCACCTTCTACAACACCCGAACCACACTTTAACCACACCCGAACCGCGCTTCAACACCATTTTGGGCTGTACATCGCAGTCAATTGCGCGCTTAATTGCACGTTGCCACGATGGAACTAATTGCATCATGGAACCAATTGCATCGCAGCTAATGAAGTAGGGCGTAGCAAACTAAAGACACACTGAGTGTAAGTAACCTGCGTACCAAGTAGGAAACTAGTTCAGAAGCTACTAATCCAAACCGGTGCTTTAATCCAAACAGGCGCCCTAAAACGAGCTTTTCAAAACAGCCTCTACAAAGTAGACCGCGGGTGGTTCAAAAAAGCTGTATTGCACTTAACCTTTGGCACTTTGATATGTACATATTACCGTAAACGTATGCAGTACAAGCACATGGGTGCGCTTGGTTATTCGCTTCTTTATGGTTATTGACGGTAGGTTTACGTAGTTTTTCTATGGCAGGCTAGTCAGCTGATTCTGTCGTTGCTGCGATCGCCGGTGCTATGGCCTCTGCAATGGGTAAAGATAGCTTTGTAGAGAGCCAGGTTGCGAGCGGCACACGCTGATTGATGAGGTAAATGCTAACGAGTGTGAGCATGACGCCCGACCACTGCAGCAAGCTAAGGCTCTCAGAGAGAAACAGCGTACTAAATAAGAGCGCAAATACAGGCGTTAAAAAGGTCAAGGCACTCAGACTGGTGAGATTGCCTTTGGCTGCAATAAAGAAAAATACGCCGTAGGCGATCGCACTTCCAAAGACAGTCGCATAGGTAATCTCTAGCCAGCCAGCCGTAGAAATGCCTTCCCAGGTCGACGGCTCACTCAGCAGCGATACCACCACCAGCGGCACACCGCCCAAAATCATATGCCAGCCTGTAGCGGCGACCGGATCCGCGACTGCCGCCACAAAGCGAATGAGAATGGTGCCAACAGCCATCGACAGCGCCGCCATCAGCATCAGCCATTCGCCCTGCTGAAACAAAACCGCCCAAATCTCTTGCTCAAGCGTAATCACCGGGCCAAAGTTTGCCCACTGCCCATGAAACAGCGCCACAATCCAATCGTCTGGTAGGCCAATGAAGCTGATACCCGTCAGGCCAATCAGAAGCCCCAACCACCCCAAAGGCCCCACCCACTCTCTAAATAGGACGCGTGCCATAATCGCTACGGCCAGCGGCTGAGAATCGATCATAACCGACCCGAGCCCGGCCCCTGTGCGCTCTAGCCCCCTAGCCAGAAAGCCCTGAAAGAGCGTGCCATCGACTACGGCAAACAGACTGATCCACAGCCAGGCCCGCCACCCCTTCGGCTGCTCCCTCCCGAGCAAGATAGAGACCAAAACCACTAAAATACCTGCTGGCAACAGGCGAACACTAGCGAGAAACAGCGGGCTGGTCTCAGCCATCACCCCTTTCATGGCAACCATGGCGGTGCCCCACAGGAAAAATGGAGAAATCAGCACCAAAGGATTGGAAATGAGTTTGAGATGCGGCTGCAGCTCCGGTAGATTGAGCCTTTCGTCGGTAGGACCAGAAACGTCGCCAGAAGCATTGCCGGTGGTCTCAGCGGGTTTGGTAGAGGGGCGAAGATCCATGCGGCTAGGTCGTGCGGCTAGGTTTGGTACGGTCGCGCCGGGCAGGGCGTATACTTACTTTAAAGTAATGTTAAGCCTAGCGCACCCCCGATATTTCATGATTTGGCCCTTCAAGCGTCGCTTTCGAAAGCAAATTGCTCGTATCGAAATTTCTGGCGCGATCGCCGGTGCAACTCGAAAGCGCGTTTTAGAGGCCCTCGAAGAAGTCGAAGAGAAAAAATTCCCAGCGTTGCTCCTGCGCATCGACAGTCCTGGCGGGACAGTCGGGGACTCTCAAGAGATATACAACGCACTAAAAAAGCTCAAAGAGAAGGTCAAAATCGTTGCAAGCTATGGCAACATCTCCGCCTCGGGAGGCGTTTACATCGGCGTTGGCGCCCACCATATCGTCTCGAATCCCGGCACGATTACCGGCTCCATCGGTGTGATTTTGAGAGGCAACAATCTGGAGAAGCTGCTAGACCGGGTGGGCGTCTCCTTTAAGGTGATTAAGTCTGGGCCTTACAAAGATATTTTGTCCTTTGACCGGGCGCTGACGCCTGCAGAGGAGGGCATCCTGCAGGAGCTAATCGACGTTAGCTATGGGCAGTTTGTGCGAACGGTGGCGGAGGGTCGAAACCTCTCTGAGGCGCAGGTGCGGGAATTTGCCGATGGCCGGGTGTTTACCGGTGAGCAGGCGCTGCACTTGGGCATGGTAGACCGCTTGGGCACAGAAGACGATGCCCGGCGCTGGGCCGCTGAGCTAGGCGGGCTTGATCCAGACAAGGCTGAGTGCTACACCTTTGAAGAGAAAAAACCGCTGCTAAGCCGGGTGCTACCAGGTAACCAGTTCGGCAATTCATCGCCCTGGGGAATCCTACCTGAGCATATGCCGGCTACGCTCGCTCGCATTGACTTCGAAGTTGCCACCAGTGGCATACCGCTATGGCTGTATCAGCCGCCTATGGTGCACTAGCCGATAGGCGGCGCTAGCCATTGGTACTGAATCACTAGCCAGTGATAATGACGCGCTAGCTAACAAACCATGTGCACCGTGCGCTTTGTTTATGCCGATATCCAGTTGATGCCGACAGTAGCCGCAGCCAAGAACAGTTAGAAAGGGAAACAACCGTGGTGAACGGGCAGGTGAACGGAACAACAGACGTACAAGCTCACTGGCAAATGAGAGCGATTAGAGGAGCGACCACAGTTCCTGAAAATTCTGTAGCAGCGATGTCAGCGGCGGTCAGTGAACTGCTAGATGCCGTCGAATCGCGCAATCAGATCGACCCAGAGAAGATTGTGAGCGTGACGTTCTCTGTGACGCGGGATTTAGATGCTATTTTTCCAGCTGCGATCGCACGTCGTCGCCCCCGCTGGGACGCTGTCCCCCTGCTTGATGTTCAGCAGATGCATGTAGAAGGTAGCTTGCCCCGCTGTATTCGGCTGATGATTCATACCTACCTGCCCGCTCATCGTGCAGAGGTTGGCCATGCCTATTTACGAGGCGCACAAAAGCTTCGGCCTGACCTCTGCCTGACAGCTGACATGAGTTAGCGCCTATCGCACCACAGCCGATAGGCCTTAACAGTGGCTCGCAGCAATGTCCCTGTAAAGCACCTTTCGGACCGCTACTTTTGAGCAGAGCCGTCTTTCTTAGACTTATGGTGAAAGCGGATACCTACAAAAAGGTCGTAGACAAAGCCCAAAAAGTCTTTTGTCTTCAGCAGCCCCAACGACTGAGGTGAGCCTTTCTCATCTAGAAGAGGCTTCATCACCTCGTAGGCAGGTTTGTATTTATACCAGGGAATAGAAGGCCACAGATGATGGACCAGGTGATAGTTTTGGCCCATGATTAGCAGGTTGAGGATTCTGCTCGGGTAGACCCGCGCATTTTTCCAACGGTGCTGCTCTTTAAAGGGGCGATGGGGTAGATAGTCGAAAAAGAGGCCCAGTGCCAGCCCAACTACTAGCGCGGGCGCAAACCAAAAATTGAATAAATATTCGATAAATCCGAACCAATAAGCCGTGTAGATGAACAAACCTACAGTTAACCGGCTCAAAAACCATTCCGCCAGCTCATTCTTCTTCCAGAGCTTACGCTGAAAAAAGTAAATCTCGTGATAGAAAAAGCGAGCCGCAATTAGCCACAGCGGACCACCCGTCGAAACAAAATGGTCCGGATCGTTTTCTGGATCGTTTACGTGGGCATGGTGCTGCAGGTGCACCCGCGTGAAGACTGGAAACGTGAAGCCCAGCATCAGCGCGCTACCATGGCCTAACGCCGCATTGATAATAGGATTTTTGTGGGCCGCATTGTGAGAGGCATCGTGAATCACCGTGCCCACTAAGTGCAACGACAGCGTGTTGAGAATAAAACAACACCAGCTGGGCCAATCACCAACAAAATATCCAACAGTTGAAATAGAAACTAAAAAAACAGCCCCACAGAAAATCAGCAGATTGGGGCTCACACCACCATCGGCATCTAAAAACCGCTTCGGGACTCGCCGGGTAACCGCCATCGGCACCGCTGGAGGCTCTATTGCCGCCAACACCATAAATTCGCTCCTTCACACCAGTTTTTTGATCCGCATTCTTCGGTAGTATACGCTACCTGAGATGAATAATAAAGTTTTGTGACATTCATCCGAGGTAGCTGTATGCGCAGTAAGAACTGCCTTCGACTGCAATTTTTTATCTCCAGAACAATTATTTCGAACCCGCACTGTAAAGATAAATATGGCGTGCTGACACAGGTGTGAGCGAGGACTCGCTGCAGTGAATCGGACCTCACAATGGTATCGTTTGAGCAGAGTTTTAACCCTTACATTCCCACTGATAAAGCGTATGAGATTCTCCGGAGGAGAGGCTCGGGCAGCTCGCCCTGCCTTGCGTCGAACCAAAATCGTCGCGACAATTGGCCCTGCTACCCAAAGCGCCGACACGCTAAGAGCCTTAATCGAAGCAGGCGCAACTACGCTGCGCCTCAACTTTTCTCACGGAGATCAAGAAACCCACCGCAGAAATATTCAGCTCATTCGTCAAATCTCTTTTGAATTGCAGCAGCCTGTCGGTATTTTGCAAGATTTGCAGGGGCCTAAAATTCGCCTAGGGAAATTTCAAGACGGGCCGATTCAGCTGGCCAAGGGCGACAGCTTTGTGCTGACGAGCCGTAAAATTCCGGGCACACAAACCGAGAGTTCTGTCACTTACGAGCCCTTGGTAGAAGAGGTACCGGTGGGAGCGACTATCTTGCTAGACGATGGCAAGGTAGAAATGAAAGTTGTCGGGAAAGACCTTGAGCAAAAAAACCTGAAGTGTGAGGTTGTTGTTGGCGGCAAGCTCTCGAATAGTAAGGGGGTTAATTTTCCTGGCGTTTATCTCTCGATTAAGGCACTGACGGAGAAAGATCGGACAGATTTGCAATTTGGGCTTAATCAAAATGTCGACTGGGTCGCGCTGAGCTTCGTGCGCAATCCTCAAGACGTTTTGGAGATCAAAGAGATTATTCAGAACTCTACAAATCGCCGAGTTCCGGTCATCGTGAAGATAGAAAAACACGAAGCCATTGAGCAGATGGATGCGATTTTATCACTGTCGGATGGGGTGATGGTTGCCCGCGGTGACTTAGGTGTAGAACTGCCAGCAGAAGATGTTCCGGTCTTGCAAAAGCGGCTGATTTCGACGGCTAATCGCTTGGGCATTCCGGTGATTACGGCGACCCAGATGCTAGATAGCATGGTGGATAGTCCGCGGCCAACGCGAGCGGAAGTATCGGATGTGGCTAACGCTATTTTTGATGGTACAGATGCTGTGATGCTCTCAAATGAGACCGCGGTGGGTGACTTTCCGGTGGAGGCGGTAGCGACCATGGCACGCATCGCTAGGCGCACCGAGAAAGAGCAACTTTCTAGAATTGAGGAAGAATTTAACAAAAGCCACACTATTCCAAACGCCATCAGCCAGGCAGTGGGGCAGATTGCGACACAGCTTAGGGCCGCAGCTATTATGACGCTGACACGCTCTGGCGCAACAGCGCGAAATGTCTCCAAGTTTCGACCAAAAGCACCTATTTTGGCGGTCACACCGCTGGTAGATGTCTCCCGGCAATTGCAGCTGGTATGGGGCGTCAACCCACTGCTGGTGGTGGATTTGCCCTCGACGGGTCAGACCTTTCAGGCGGCGATGAACGTGGCTCAGGAAGACGGCCTACTGCAAGATGGCGACCTCGTGGTGATGACGGCGGGGACGCTGCAGGGCGTTTCTGGCTCTACCGACTTGATTAAGGTAGAGGTGGTGACGGCAGTGCTCGGACAAGGAAAGGGGATTGGGGAAGGCTCGGTCAGCGGTCGAGCCCGGATCGCGCATGATACGGCGGCGATTAAAGATTTTCATACGGGTGAAATTTTGGTGGTGCCGCGTACCAGCGCAGACTATGTGGATGCGATTCGACGGGCGGGTGGCATCATTACTGAAGACGACAGCGTGACAAGCCATGCGGCCGTGCTGGGCTTAAGGTTGGGCATTCCGGTGATCGTCGGCGTGGAGAAGGCGACAGAGATTATTCGCAACGGCACGATTGTGACGCTGGATGTGAGTAAGGGCATCGTTTGCGCTGGCACGTTTAATGCGCCTCAGGAAGAGGTCGCTTTGGTGTGAGCATGTAGGTAGATGAGGTGTTTTGCGCTCTCAAAACACTCCAGTAGGGTGGGTGAATCTCTAATCTACCTATCGATGTTTGCCTATCGGTGATAGAAAGCAGGAGAGCCGCGGAGAATGCGATCACGCTGACCTTGCGCTAGCCGAGTTGACCCGTAGCCGCTATCTGCAATGGGGTCTTCATTTCTCTCGTAGGGCGAGTTAGCAATGGTGACAAAGGTGTGGTTTGCCCGGTCGTAGGTGAGCACGGTGCCATCGACAATATTGTATATCCAGCCATGAAGCTGAACTTCGTTGCGATGAAGATGCGATCGCACTGAAGGATACGTCTTCAAGTTGTCAATCTGGGTCAGCACATTTTCAGCGACCAGCGTCGCCAGCTTCTCCGATTTACCCAGATGGCCATAGTGCTCTTCTACCAGCTCCCGAGTCGCCTCGGTGTGCTTCAGCCAGTTGTACACCAAGGGCATTTTGGCTTCTAGCTCGCCGACCTGTAGCAAACCCTTCATCGCGCCGCAGGTAGTGTGCCCGCACACCACAATGTGCTGAATATCTAAGGACTTGATGGCGTACTCAATGGTCGCCCCTTCACCGCCATTGGTCGCGCCGTAGGGCGGCACAATATTGCCCGCATTGCGAATGACAAATAGATCGCCCAGATCTGACTGGGTGATCAGCTCTGGCTGCACCCGAGAATCTGAACAGGTAATGAACAACACCCGAGGATGCTGACCCTGGGCAAGTTCTTGAAGCAACTCTTTGTGGGTAGGAACATAGCTACTTTGAAACTCTCTAAGGCCTTTAATCAGATCTTTCATGGATGTTGTGCCGTACGGAGGGCGATCGCTCTCTCCATTTTTTCACGTTTCTTATTTCTGCAGGCAAAGGAAAACAGCTGAAACCCATCAAAATTGCCTATGCTTGCCTAAGCATCTACTGATGACTCTGCAGCATCGACAGAATCAACAGACAAATCGACCAAATCGACAGCGTGCCCTGCCGCTAGGGAACCATTGGACCTCAAAATGGGCGTATTGAAATCGATAATCGCCTGGGCCGCCCGTTCTGCTTCGGCTTTGAGGGCAAGATTTGTCTCCGCTAACAGCTGCCAGACCGCTTGCAAAAGCTCATCTATGCCCTGACGACTGACAGCAGAGATACGAAAAACCCGCTCACCAGTGACTAACGATAGCTGAGAAGCAATCTCTTCGACTTCCGCTTCTAGCAGGGCGTCTGTTTTATTGATCGCTAGCAGCTGCGGGCGGCTAGCCAGCCCTCTGCCGTAGGCCACCAGCTCCTGCTGAATCGTTTTGTAGTCTTCTACTGGGTCGATAGCGGTGCCGTCGACAAGATGCAGCAACAGCTTAGTGCGCTCAATATGGCGAAGAAAGTCGTGACCAAGACCTTGGCCCTCGTAGGCGCCTTCTATCAAGCCTGGAATGTCGGCAAATACGGTGCCATCTCCAGTGGGCTTACGCACAACGCCAAGATTGGGCACCAGCGTTGTAAAAGGATAGTCGGCGACCTTGGGCTTTGCTGCCGACAGGGTGGCAATCAGCGTTGACTTCCCTGCATTTGGCAAGCCGATGATGCCAACTTCGGCCAGCAGCTTTAGCTCTAGGCGTACCTGACGAATCATGCCGCCGATGCCGCGCTGCGATATTTCGGGCGCGCGGTTGCGATTGCTCAAAAAATGCCGGTTACCCAGACCGCCCTTTCCGCCCGGCGCAATCACCAGCTGCTGCCCTGGCTCGGTCAGGTCACCGATCAGCTCATCTGAGGCTAGATCGTAGGCCAGCGTGCCGCAGGGCACTTCAATGATGAGGTCTTCACCGTTGGCACCGGTTTTATTTTTCGGGCCGCCGCGCTCGCCGTCTTTTGCCTTGAAGCGATGAGCATAGCGAAAGTCGAGCAAGGTCTGCAGATTGGGGTTGGCCGCCAGAATGACCGCGCCCCCTTTGCCGCCGTTGCCCCCGGATGGCCCACCTGTGGGTACGTACTTTTCTCTTCTGAAGGCCGTTAAGCCATCGCCCCCAGTGCCCCCTTCAACTTCTATCTCAGCTTGATCGATAAATTGCATGGGAAAAACGGGAGAGCAAACCTATGGATTTCAACTGCGAAGGAGGGTGCTCAGTAACGACAAGACCCGCTATGAAATCGCATTGAACCAGTGTAGCGCTAAGACATGGGAGCAGATGAAGTCGATGGTGAACAACTTCATCTGCCCTATCGATATCGCCATAGAGTCATGCATACATCAAAGAAAAGTTGCTGCATAAATACATGCATACGCGTGTAGCTTTTAACAATGAGAGACCATCCGCCACTGAAACAGGCTTATTCCGCCAGCGAAGATCACTAAAGCGCCTGAATCGCTTCAGTGATTCGCCCAGCCAAGGCTTCATCTTCTCGATGGGCAGCAGTGATGGCATTGAACCGCTTTGGCGTCAGATCGTTCGCTTCGGCAATGGTTTTGGCTTCATTGCAAAAGGTGACCAGCACGGTCCGCAGGTCTACTCGGTCGGCCCGAGAGATGTCGGGCATATCGGCGAGGCGGGCCTGCTGGCAGCTCAGAGGCGTTTCCAAAATATCGAGTTCGCTGTCGGCGCTGGTCAAGATGTCGCTGGCCAGCTCGTAGGCTTGCACCCGCTCGGCTTCTATCTCAGAGACGGCGCGGGCATAGTTGGCAACATCATCATCTGTAATCGCTTGGGCATAGGCTGCGGGAATATGAGCCGAGCCCAAGCCAAACCATAGCTGCGTGCCTGCTAGCGCACCCAGGGCTAACAAAACCGAAGGGCGACGCCGACGCAACAGAGAAAAAGCGACTTTCCTTGGCAAATTCATCTCAGCAACGACTCCTTTTACAGCTTGATGACGGTAGGTACGGTTGATTTTTTTACTGGTAAGGGTATATCGCGTAAAGGCGCTTTGAGCAAATAATGAGCAAATAATTGGTTGAGAGACTGGCACTTAAGTAGATGGTCTACACACGCTCAGCAAATTATCTTCCTAGCACCTACCGGCCAAAGCAGCTGGCGATTTCGATGACCTTCGTCTGCAGGGTGATTTCGTCGGGGGCGCCTCGCTTGAGTGCGTATTCTAAGTCGAGGAGCAGGGAGAGCGATCGCTGCAATTGAGCCGGTGAGCAACCCCGTATCTGCTTTTGGAGAATGTACACCCGTTTTGGATTGTTAATTTCAGCGGCTTTAGCGATCGCACGAATATCTCTTTCACCCTCCGCAGCCAGCAAGCTGACCCATAGCCATTTGCGAAACTGACTCACCAGCGTCGCGACGACTCGCAGCGCAGGCTCATTATTCGCGAGCAAATCGTGCGCGAGGCCCAGCGCCTGGTCAGTTTTACCCGCGATCAGGGCCTCTGCTAGCTGAAAGCTCGTTTGGGTGCTGACGGCCACTAGCCGAGTAATCACTTCTGGAGGCAAGGGCTCAGTCTTCACGTTGCCCTGAGCGCTCCAATACACGCTGAGCTTTTCGACTTCGTTGTACAGCCTACGCGTATCTGCGCCTACAGCTTCTGCCAAAAGATCTGCTGCCGCTGGCTTGAGCCGCAGCCCCATCTCTTGCGACACGCGCTTGACCTGGGTAATGAGCTGATCGGTTTGCCAGGGTGCGATCGCAGCAAACTCCCGAACATCTGCATGTTTATTCAGTAGCTTGGTCGACTTCAGCCGTCCGTCTGGCTTGTTGGGGCTGGTGAGCAGCAGCACCACGTTTTCAGGAACGGCTGGCAGCGTTCGGCTCAGCTCCTCCATCACCGCTTCCGAACACCGCTGCCCCAAAGACGTATCAAACAGCCATACGAAGCGCTGGCCTAGGCCAAAAGGCGGGGTCATAGCCTGATTTAGTGCTTGAATCGGCGCATCGGGCGTATCCGGGGCAATTCGGTCGTAGTTAAAGCTGGCCCAGTCTGGATCGAGGGTGCGATCACGCAGCGCTATCACCGCTTTTTTGAGCCGAAACTCATCGGCTCCCCAAAAAAAATATATGGGCATCACTCATTCAAAACCGGATGTGTCAACTATCCTGTATTTGCTTACAACATCAAACGGACTAAATATAGTTTAATAATTGTTTAATCCATAGAATTTCTCACCTTTATTTTGATTCTTTGATAGACTTAGTTCTATAAAACATTACAGAAATCTATTTTGCGCTTTCTAGTTTGCACCAAGAACGTAGCTACGAACTTAACTACTGCAAAATAGGAACTTAACCCATGCCAGAGGTATTGACGCTGTGATTCATGCGACGCTCCACCAGCTGAAAGTTTTTGAAGCGACTGCTCGCCACGGCAGCTTCACCCGTGCGGCAGAAGAGCTGTATCTTACGCAGCCAACCGTCTCTATTCAGGTAAAGCAGCTCACCAAAGCTGTCGGGCTTCCCCTTTTTGAGCAGATTGGCAAGCGTCTATACCTCACAGAAGCCGGACAAAAGCTGCTCGACACCTGCCAAGAGATTTTCAGCGGCCTCGAAAAGTTCGAAATGTCGGTAGCCGACCTCAAGGGAATGAAGCAGGGCCAGCTCAAGCTCGCCGTCATTACCACCGCTAAGTACTTCGTGCCGCGGCTGCTCGGCCCCTTTTGTCAGCGCTACCCCGGCATCGACATCTCACTCAAGGTGACAAACCACCAGCGCCTGCAAGAAAGCATGGCCGCCAATGAAGATGACCTGTACATCATTAGTCAGTCGCCGAGCCAGCCAGATCTCAAGATCCATCCGTTTTTAGAAAATCCGCTGATTGTGCTCGCGCCGACCGGTCACCCACTCGCCAAAAAGAAAAACATCCCCATCGAGATGCTGAACAATCAGCCGTTCATCATGCGAGAGCCCGGCTCGGGTACGCGGAAGGCGGTCGAAAAGCTATTTTCAGAGAAAGATATCAAGGTAAAGGTGAGCCTAGAGCTTGGAAGTAATGAAGCGATTAAGCAAGCGATCGCAGGTGGCCTTGGCATATCTGTTCTTTCCCAGCACACCATTATTTCCGAAGGTACCACTGGCGAGTTCGCCATTTTAGACGTCCAAGGCTTCCCTATCGAACGGCACTGGTATGTGGCAAATCTTGCAGGAAAGCAGCTGTCAGTCGTAGCTGAGACCTTCTTACAATTTCTCCTCGAAGAAAGCCCAGGTATGGCAAAACGCCTGCTGCCAGGCCTTGGCAGAGCAGCTTTGAACAATAAAACGGAAAGCAAGAAGGCAAAAGAAGCCGTCAAGGCTTAAAGAACGCCAATTTCAGCGAAATTGAACCACTACACAGTCTCTGGGTCGATGCCCAACTCTCGAAGTCGCGCGGCTAGCCGTTCGGCTTTACGTTGCGCAGCTTGTGCTTCTTGCTGAGCAGCTTGTGCTTGCTCACTATCCGTCGGGACCCATCTTTGGTCAGCATACTGCCAGCGTAACCAGGCACCTGAGACCCCTTTATACTCTCCTTGCCAAACGCCAAGGCCCAGCTCAATTTCTTTGAACCAATAGTACTGGCCCGCCAAAGAACGTTCTTCGTAACGCGCACCCACCAGCTGAAATAGTCTGAACTGATTTTCGTAGCGGTCAAATATCGCGTAGTAGGGAACGCGCAGTATTTGCTCGTAAGCCTGCCATTTTGTTGGTGGCTGATTCACTTCTCTCAGGGTCTGACCAAGGTCATCAGCCTCAGTGCCGGGTGAAAGCAGCTCTACGACCAAAAAAGGTGCAACGGTTTCTTGCCAAACAACATAGCTCCAGCGGAGGTCAGTTTGTCGCCGTGCCCTTTCTACGTCCAGCGCAACAAACCAGTCTGGACGCTTATACCAACTTGGGTGCCGACCGTCGTAGTAAAGGTTTAAGTCTATACCGATGAAAACTTGAGATTGTGGATAGGTCGGAGGCTGACAAGTTTCTTGTAGCAGCTGCGGCTGAAAAAGATGAAACTCATCTGGCAAACCAGGTTCCTCCGGATCTTCGCTTGGAAGATCGTACATGGTCGGGAGCGTTTCGCTGGGAGGCAAAGGAGCTTCTGGAGAGTACATGGCGATACCGCTAGCTGCCTTTAAGCTATCACATGGCACTAGTTGACTTACTGCATAAAGAGCTGAATTACTTAAACAGTCGACGACGTAGCTCACAGTAGCTATCAAAAAGGCGCCTGAGGTGAGAGACCTAGCATTAGTTGCAAGCACGCATAACTTAGGCAGAGAGGCATTTCATCTTAGCCTAAGCTCTCCAGAAACCACGTTTCAGTTTGTCCGTATCCGAAAGATATGTGGACGAGCTTAGCTAGAAGCTTTCAGTGCTTCAAGAACTTTGTCGTGAATTTCGCCGTTGCTGACCACCACACCCGTCGTAGTCAGACGATCTGCTTTTGAGAAATCCAGCTTTTCACCATACATATCCGTCACACGACCACCGGCTTCTTCAACCACAATCACGCCAGCCGCGTGGTCCCAAATTTTTTCTTGGTAGCCAGGATATTTGGGGGAGGGGAGTCGCAGGTAGAGCACGGCATTGCCAGAAGCGACTGCGCCGTATTTGGCCTGGGAGTCCATTCGCATAGAGTCGGTGGTGATGCCTGCAGCTTTGGCGATCGCACTCTGCAAACTCTGGTCACCATGCCCAGACTCCACACTCTCAACAAAACGGAAGTGCTCCGTATCTGCCGAGCTAGTCACCTTAATAGGCTCGGGCGACCCACCATCAATGGCCTGCATCGTCGCACCTTCACCGCGCACTGCCACAAACAAAATGCCTGTTGCCTCACCCGATGCGAGCTTTAGCGTCAGTGCCGGACAAGCCAACACGCCAACTTTAATCTCCCCTTCTGCAAACATTGCCAGCGCAACCGCATACTGATCTTTACGCAAAAAACCTTTTGTCCCATCAATCGGGTCTAGCGTCCAGTAGCGACCGGCCACAGCGCCGTTGCCATGGTCTATCCACCGGGTAACCGCCTCAGGCGTCGCATCGGGTTCTACCTGCTTTACGTAGCCCGTCACCTGCTGCAGTCGGTCCGCCATCTCCGGCGTCTTTAGCTCGGCAGCATCCTCTTCACCCACCACCGGATCGTTTGGGAAAGCTTCGAGTAAGGCTTTGCAAACAACCGCCTGAGCGCCAAAGTCAGCCACCGTCACAGGGCTTTTGTCTTTCTTTTCAATGGCTTCAGGCACCATCGTCTTGCGAACTTGCTCACAGACAACCGCCGCCGCTGAGGCAGCTGCGATCGCAACCTTTTTTTCCTTCTCAAACGCCATAAAAACCCTTTTCCCGATGGATGAACTGTATGTACCGCTTCAGACTCAATCAGTCTACGGCGAAGCGCCCCCTAGCACAGACGAGTATCTACTTAATTTGTTGTCTCTTCATTCTCAGAGCACGCCTCAACATCCTCCCCCGTCATCCGATAAATCTTCGTCCAGTCTCGCGTGCCCCAGTGCTGACAGGCAAACGAAGCCGTACGACTCGCTTTCAGCAGCGCTTCTTCAAAGGTATGCGTCAGCGAAAAGTGACAAAACGCACCATGAAAAATATCCCCCGCGCCAAGCGTGTCGACCGCCCGCACCTTGGGTACCTCAATCTCGCCCTGGGCATCGCCCTCCTGAAAAATAATCGGTGCCGCCCCCCGCGTAATAGCTCGTCTGCCCACGCCCAACTCAGCTAGGTAAGCCAATACATCCTCAGCTCGCTGACAGCCCGGTGGATGAAAGTTATCGGAGGCTATCACCGCCGTCGCAAAAGGCAGCACCGTTTCAAAATGAGGCTTCCAGCTCCCGGCATCCACCACCACCGGAATATTTTGCGCGTTTGCCCACTGCGCAATCCGAGCGCTCACCGCCATCTGATGGCCATCGACTAAAACAACATCTACTCCCTGCAAGCTCTCTTCAGAAAGTTCACTGGCCGCAAGCTTGTCAAGCTCTACTTGCAAATCTTCAGCGCTGCGCGAAATAACGGCGCGGTCTCCAGACTCTGCAGAAACGACAATTGATGAAACCGGCGGCGGCGACAGCCGGTCTGCGTCCAAGTCAGCCAGCATCACCCCCTGCCCCTGCAAATCTTCTCGAATTAGGCTTGCTAGCGCATGCGACCCAATCACCGATAGCAGCGTCGCCTGGTTAACACGTCCGAGCTGGGCAAAGGCCACGGCAGCATTAGTCGCCGGCCCACCCGCCACCATCAAACTTTTGGTAGCGGCTACCTTTTCATTGGCGGCAGGCGGATGCGCAGCCTGATAAATACAGTCAAGCGTTGTCACACCGACAAACAAGCCCCGTTTTTTAGTCAATGGCTCAGTCGTCATAGGCTCTATGGATACTGTCTCATTCTGCTAGGAACACCCTCAACCCTGATAGGATTTTCACTATAAGATTACCTGCCCTCTGCCGCCCTGCCGTCTTTTCGGGGGTCTTCGCCTGTGCCAGATGCCGCCGCAACCGATCAACCCAAGCTGGCACCCGGCACGCTCTACCTGGTCGGTACGCCCATCGGCAACCTAGAAGATATGTCATTTCGGGCGGTGCGAGTACTCAAGCAAGCCGACCTGATCGCAGCAGAAGACACGCGCCACACGGGCAAATTGCTACAGCATTTTGGCATAGCGACTGCGCAAATGAGCTATCACGAGCACAATACGCAGCAGCGAATCCCTCAGCTGATTGCCAAGCTCAAACAACAGCAGGCGATCGCACTGGTTACCGATGCAGGCATGCCAGGCATTTCAGACCCCGGCTATGAGCTGGTCTGCGCCTGCGTAGAAGCAGAGATTACGGTCGTCCCCATTCCCGGGCCAGCTGCCGTTACGACTGCGATCGCTGCTGCTGGGTTACCGTGCGATCGCTTCGTATTTGAAGGCTTCTTACCCGCTAAGGGCAAAGCTCGCCGGGCGCGCATAGATGCCCTCGTAGCAGAACCGCGCACCGCTGTGCTGTACGAGAGTCCTCACCGCTTGGTGAAGACGCTTGCAGAACTGAGTGAAAAATTGGGGTGCGATCGCCCCATTGTGCTCGCCCGAGAACTCACCAAACGCTACGAAGAATTTTGGCGAGGCACCCTCCAAGCAGCCCTCACCCACTACAAAAACAATCCACCAAAAGGAGAATTCACGCTACTGCTAGCACCTGCAGCCCCCTCAACCCCCACCCTCTCTCAAGCAGACATCATCGCAGCCCTCAAGAGCCTTCTCGCCGCCGGACAGTCTCGCACCGAAGCCAGTCGCACCCTAGCCCAGCGCACCCACCTATCCAAACGCGAAATTTATCAAATCTCCCTAGAAATAGATATCTACAGCCTTTTACAAGACAAAAGCGAAAACCCCGATTTGCTAGATTGACCCAGAGTTCATCGCACTCTCATATAACCGCTATAGACTTGAGTAAAAGACATTAAAAACAGCTCCCTTTTCTCATTCTTAGCGGTTACCCCATGGTCTCTCCATCAGCTCTCAAGCGCAGACGGTTTCTACAGTACTTTTTAGGTAGCAGCGCGGCGACAGTCGCCATCGGCGGCCTATGGCCCCTAGTCGAATCCGCCCAAGCCAACGATGAGCTAGACGATTTTTGTCTCAGCTATCCTTTTAATTCTCGCTGCGAAGATTATCTCCCTGGCGTGGCAGCCCTAGATGAAGCTGGAGAGCCCTACCAGGCAGGCACGACTTTAGCAGCTGCTCAGGAGAGCGGTCGCCTCCCCGCCCAAGGACTCGACGACACCGCCTTTCTAGTCATCGAAGCAGGCCCTGCCTTCGCCAACTACGCCATTAGCGCCGTCTGCCCTCACCTAGGCTGCACCGTAGCCTGGGAACCCGAGTCAAACGAGTTTGCCTGCCCTTGCCACGGCTCACGCTTCGATGCCACCGGCGAAAGAACGAGCGGCCCCGCCTCCCGCGCCCTCTCACTCGTTACCGTCGTCATCAAAGACGACCAAGTACGCCTGGTAGATAGAGAGCCAGCAGAAGAGGGTTAGAAGAGAGTTGATAGGCAAACAAATGGCGAATCTCATCTCGAAACAAGAATTGGGATGAGGCTCATGTTCCATCGGCTTACATAAAGCGCAATGTTAGAAGCGCGATGTTACCTATGATTGCAGTAAGCTTTGTACTAATTCGCGATTAACATCCGAATTGTCTGGCAGGTCTTAAATCCACTTTTTCTATGATTTCAAGGTGAGCCAATGCTGACCCGGCTTCGTGTTTCCGGCTTCAAAAATCTAGTCGATGTCGATCTTCGTTTTGGTCCCTTCACCTGTATTGCCGGCGCAAATGGGGTAGGAAAATCCAATCTTTTTGACGCTATCCGATTTCTGAGCCTGTTGGCCGACCGACCGCTGACTGAAGCAGCACTTTCTGTTAGGGACGAAGCAGGAGAAAGCAGCGACGTGCGACGTCTGTTTCATCGTGTAGGAAGCACCTACGCAAGCGAGATGTTTTTTGAAGCAGACATAATCATTCCTTCTGAGGCCATAGATGAACTAGGTCAGGCAGCCCAAGCCAGTACCACCTTTGTCAGGTACACGCTGAAGCTCGCCTACCGAGCACAAAACAGCACGAGGGCTTTAGGCTCTCTAGAAATCCTTGAGGAGAGCCTAGACAGTATCCAGCAAGCAGAGGCAATCCCCGATCTGAAGTTTCCCTACATGACTGACGACTGGAGAGAGTCTGTCCTAATCAGCCATAGAACAGCACCTTGCATTACTACTGAGAAAGCAGGAGAAAGCCGACATATCAAGCTGCATCAAGATGGCAGCAGCGGAAGACTACTCTCTCGACCTGCTGCTCAACTTCCTCGAACAGTCCTTTCAGTAACGAATACCGCTGATACACCGACCGCGATGATTACGCGGCAAGAAATACGCTCATGGCAACTACTACAGCTAGAGCCAAAATCACTTAGAAAGCCAGATACCTTTACAGCACCAACAACCATTGAGTCAGGTGGTGCTCACCTTGCAGCTACGCTATATTCTCTGGCTAACAGAGCCAGCAGTGACGCAAGCACAGAGCTGCCAGAGACCGCTGAGCAAGTATATGCCCATGTTGCTAGCCGCCTTTCAGAACTCACGCATGATATTAGAAAAGTCTGGGTCGATAGAGACGATCAGCGACAGCGCTTAACGCTGATGGTCTCCAACCTCGATGGCACAATGCATCCTGCTAGTGCGCTCTCAGATGGCACAATGCGGTTTATAGCCCTTTGTGTTTTAGAACTTGATCCCACAGCCAAAGGTGTCATTTGCCTAGAAGAACCAGAAAACGGAATTCATCCAGAACGTCTGCCAAATATTCTGCAGTTGCTGCAAGATATTGCCACAGACACTACCGAGAAAGTGGGGGCTGATAACCCGCTCAGACAGGTCATCATTAACACGCACTCACCCTCTGTCGTGCAACAAGTTCCTGACGACAGTCTGGTGATAGCAGAGCTCAGAGATACTGTGCAAGGTGACAAACGATTTAAGCGAGTTAGTTTTGGCTACTTATCTAATACTTGGAGACAAAACAAGGCTCAACCACTAGAGCAAATCAACACGATTGCGATGGGCAAACTCCTCAGCTATCTTAACCCCGTCTCTAAAGGTACTAAAACAAAGGAAGAATCAGAGCAAAAAAGAGTGATCGACAGAAATGACCTGACCCTACTGATTCCAGGACTGGCGGAGCAGTTCTTGTGAAGGAAGTCAGATACACACTTCTCTCTGAAGGCTCCTCAGATAAAGCACTTTACCTATTTTGAACTGGCTACTTCAGGTCCATCTACCAGAGTACGCAATTCAGTCGGCATGGGCCCGATTTATCTAGATTTCCAAAGCCGCCCAAAACATTAGAAGAGCGTGTCTCAGCAAGCTTAAAATACTATCCGTGTGATGTTCTGTTCATTCATAGAGATGCAGACAATCAAGGATGGGCTCACCGCGAGAATGAAATCAACGAAGCGTTAGATAGGGCGAACTTGACCGAAGAAATCCCCGTTATCTGCGTCATTCCAGTGCGGATGACTGAAGCTTGGCTGTTTTCAGATGAGTCAGCAATTCGCATCGCCGCTGATAATCCACAAGGCCGACAGAAATTAGACCTTCCAAGCCTTAAAGACATCGAAAGCATAGCGAATCCAAAAGATCGACTACATACAACATTGCGGCAGGCCGGCGAAGTATCAGGCAGAAGACTCAAAAAATTCAATCGGCGTCTAAGCAACCGGGTACAGCGAATATCAGAAATCACCCACGACTTTTCGCTTCTCCGTGAACTAGCAGCGTTCAAAGCACTGGAGCTTTCAATTCAGGCACTCGTAAAAACAGACTTTTTTTGAACACGGCGCAAACAGCCCGTAGTAAAAAAGCAGGGCCAAAGCCCTGCTGATTTATCGAACCAATATTGCATCGATATTGCGATGCGCTGACGAACCTTAGCCAAGCGCTTCAGCGCCACCAACGACCTCAAGAATCTCTTGAGTAATCGCAGCCTGACGGGCTTTGTTGTAAGAGAGCGTCAGCGATTTCATGAGCTCTTTAGCGTTGTCGCTGGCGCTGTTCATCGCCGTCATTCGAGACGCGAGTTCGCTCGCGGCAGATTCTTGCAGAGCACGCAAGATCTGATTGTTTAGATACAGAGGTAGCAGCGCATCAAGAATTTGAGCCGGATCTTGTTCAAAGATCATGTCTTTTGGAAATTCGCTGACTTCCACATCGGGCGCATCCGTGCGCTCTACGGCAAGCCGACCATCGCGGCTCGTCAGGCGAAAAATTTCATCGTCCTGTGCTTCTAGGCCCTGCGGGTCTAGGGGTAGCAAGGTCTGAGTCACCGGACGATTGCTCACAAGAGAGATAAATTTGGTGTATACCAGCTCTACCCTGTCGACTGATTCGGAGAGAAACAGCGACAGTAGCTCGTCAGCAATGCTGCTCGCTTCATCTGCCGTCGGGATTTGCTCCAGGCCCACATACTTGGCGGCTGTTGGCTGCTCTCGCCGCTCAAAGTATTGAACCGACTTACGACCAACCAAAACATAGGTGAAGTCGATGCCTTCTGCCTTCAGCTCTTTCGCACGGTTTTCAGCGCGGCGAATGACGTTGGCATTGTAGCCGCCGCACAGGCCTCTGTCTCCAGAGATCACCAGCAGGGCCACCTTCTCCACTTCACGCTGCTGCAACAGGGGCAGGCTGGAGGTATCTTCAAACTTAAGCCGACTTTGCAAGCCATACAGCACCTGTGCCAGGCGATCCGCAAAAGGGCGGGTGGCGTTGACCTGGGCTTGGGCGCGACGCACCTTGGCAGCCGCCACGAGGCGCATTGCTTCGGTAATTTTTCGCGTGTTTTTGACCGACTTAATGCGATCGCGAATAAGTTTCAAATTAGCCATAATCGTTTCCTTATAGAGCCGCTAATCCGTTCACTGCAAACTGTTTGGTACAACAAACCGAACAGCGGCTCTATCCATTGGGTCTCCCTTTGATGTACTTAGGCGGCTAAGAAGGCTTGCTTACTCTCGTCGATGGCCTCTTCCAACAGCTTGATCGCTTCGTCAGTCAGCTTCTTAGTGTTGTTGATTTCATCCACGTAGGCTTTCTTGCTGGTGTTCACATAGGTGATCAGCTCGCTGACATAGTCGGCAACCTTCTCGACAGGGATATCGTTCAGCTTGTCGTTAATGCCTGCGTAGATAACCGCGACCTGCTCAGCCAAAGAGCGAGGCGAATACTGTTGCTGCTTGAGCAGCTCACGCAGCCGCTGACCTTTTGCCAGCTGAGCCTGAGTAGCCGGGTCTAGGTCAGAAGCGAACTGGGCAAACGCCTGCAGCTCATCGAACTGAGCCAGCTCTAGCTTCACCTTGCCAGCGACTTTCTTAATTGCCTTAGTCTGCGCGGCAGATCCTACCCGGGATACCGAAATACCCGCGTTAATCGCCGGGCGCAAGCCTGCGTTAAACAGGTCGGAGGAAAGGAATACCTGGCCGTCAGTAATCGAAATAACGTTCGTCGGAATATAGGCCGATACGTCACCCGCCTGGGTTTCAATAATCGGCAGCGCAGTCATACTCCCTTCGCCTAGTTCTGGGCTCAGCTTAGCAGCACGCTCCAGCAGCCGTGAGTGCAGGAAGAAAACGTCTCCAGGATATGCCTCACGACCGGGCGGACGACGCAATAGCAAAGACATCTGGCGGTATGCCTGAGCCTGCTTAGTCAAGTCGTCATAAATGATCAAAGTGGCTCTGCCTTTGTACATGAAGTACTCAGCGATGGAGGCACCCGTGTAAGGTGCAAGATATTGCAAGGCCGCAGGGTCATTAGCGTTGGCAGCAACCACAACGGTGTAGTCCATTGCGCCACGCTCTTCCAAGACGCCAACGACTTGAGCCACAGAAGACGCCTTTTGGCCCACCGCCACGTAGACGCAAACAACGTCTTGGTCGGCTTGGTTCAAAATGGTGTCGATAGCGATCGCAGTCTTACCGGTCTGACGGTCACCAATGATGAGCTCGCGCTGGCCTCGGCCAATGGGAATCATCGCGTCAATGGCCGTAATCCCCGTCTGCAAGGGCTCGTATACAGACTTACGATCAATAATGCCAGGCGCCATCGACTCAATCAGACGAGTCTCAGTAGTGTTGATATCACCTTTGCCATCCAGCGGGCGGGCCAGCGTGT
>JBCBIK010000066.1:0-23444 GCA_038524545.1 Cyanobacteria bacterium J06623_4
AACTGCATGAGGATAAGTTTCGGCGGGTGTATTTTAACCAGGAGGTGGCGCTAGAGGATTGGCTGCTGCCTGTGGTGTATGCCAATGGTGAGGTCGATTTGCAGCTGGAGCTGCTGCGGGGAGAAGCGCGGGCGGCCTATCTAACAGCGCGGGGACAGCGATATCGATTTGAGGAACCGACGTATGGATTTGTGGGTCGAGATTTAGACATTTTGAAGATTGAGAAGGCGCTGCTGAAGCACAATGTGCTGCTGTTGCAGGGGATGGGCGGCACGGGGAAGACGACGCTGCTGAACTATTTACGGCAGTGGTGGCAGACGACGGGATTTGTGCGGGATGTTTTTTACTTTGGGTATGACGAGGGGGCGCATACGCTAGAGCAGATGCTGCGGGTGATAGGGAAGCGACTATGCAAGCACAGGCATGAGTTTAACGAGTTTGAGTCAGTGCCGCTAGCGGCGCAAATGGTGGATGTGGCGGACAAGCTGCGGGCACAGCCGTATGGACTGGTTTTGGATAATTTGGAGTCGGTGACGGGCGAGGCGTTGGCGATACCAAATACGCTGCCGGAAGAAGAGAGAGAGAAGATAAAAGACTTTTTGAAGTTGTTGAAGGGTGGGCGCACGAAGGTGCTGCTGGGGGCGCGCAGCGCGGAAGATTGGCTGGCGGATGTGTTTTCAGCCTTTGGGAAGGTGAATCGGATTGTGTTGGGTGGGTTGGACCCGGAGTCTCGGACGGTGTTGGCGGAGCGCATTTTGGATGCGCAGGTGGGTGATGCGCGGCGGATTGCCAAGATTCGGAGGGATGAGGGGTTTAAGCGGCTGATGAAATTGTTGGCAGGGTATCCGCTGGCGATGGAGGTAGTGCTGGCGAATTTGGCGCGACAGTCGCCGCAGGAGGTGCTGAAGGCGTTGGATGCGGCGGAGGTGGATTTGAGCTATGTGGGGGGAGAGGATAGGACGAATAATATTTTGAAATGTGTGGAGTATTCGCATAGTAATTTGTCGGCAGATGCGCAGAAGTTGTTGGTTTGTTTGGCTCCGTTTAGTGGGTTTGTTTTTCGAGGGGCTTTAGAAGGTTATGGAGAACAACTGCAAAAGCTAGAGCCGTTTCAAGAGTATGACTTTGAGCGATTTGATGAGGCGGTGAAAGAAGCGATTCAGTGGGGGTTGCTATCTCCGATGAAGTCCGATGATTCGGAGTTGTTGACTATTCAGCCGATTTTCCCTTACTTTTTACGAACAAAGTTACAGAAAATGAATTTGATTATTCAGGATAGGATTTACGAAGGATTTAGTAAGCACTATCGAGAATTAGCAAAAAAGTACCAGCAATACATGGAATCGCAGATTCCTTCAAATAGAAATATAGGACTTAATATTTGTCGATTAGAGTATGAAAATCTGTACAACGCTTTACAAGTCTGTCTTGAGCGACAAGACCCTGTAGATATTCTTTTTTGTTTGACTGATTACTGTGGTTTGCGAAAAGACTCACAAATGAAGCTTCAGCTATTGCAGGATGCCTGCGATAAGCTAGAACATTATCCTAAAAGCTTTTTAGCTGGCGAAAGCGGGCATCAGATGGCTCTTGCTGTCGAGAGAAAAGCAGAAGGTTATCTGAAATTTCGACAATATAAACAGGCAGTTAAAGCCTTTAAAGAAGCAATCGATAGCTATTCAAAGCTTTCAGACGAAGAACTAAAACGGGCTGGGATGACTCGTGCTTATAAGCATCTAGGAATTATGACGCAAGATTTGAAAGACTATGAGCAGGCACACGCTTACTTCCAACAGGTGCTTGATATAGAGATAGAATACAACAATCGCTACAATCAGGCAGGTACCTATCTCCTGTTAGGGAATCTGTCGCAAGAGTTGAGAAACTATGAACATGCACTAACTCACTACCAACAGGCGCTTGATATTTTTATTGAACATGATGATCGCGACAGTCAGGCAGGTATCTACTTCAATTTAGGAATGGTGATGGAAGAATTGGAAGAGTACAAAAAGGCAGCTGCCTACTATAAACAGGCATTCGATATCTTTACTGAATATAACGATGGCTACAGCCAAGCTCGTGTCGCCCACCAGTTAGGATGCGTGGCAATCGCATTAGGAGACTATGAGGACGCACGTTCTTTGTACAGAGTGGCACTTGACATAAAGATCAGATGTAACAACCGCTATGACCAAGCAACCACGTACCACCAGTTGGGAATTGTAGCAGAGACGCTAGGAGAGTATAAGCAGGCGAGATCGCACTACCAACAGGCACTCGATATCTGCATTGAATACAACGACCGCTACAGCCAAGCGCGCACCTACGGTCAACTTGGTTTATTAACAGAAGACCAAGAAGATTACGCACAGGCACAGCAGCACTTACAACAAGCTCTAGCAATCTTCTTTGAATTCAACGATCAGCACAGCGTAGGAATGACTATCGGAAATCTCTTCAGGCTCTATCAAACGACTCAAGACAACAACATTCTGACCAGCATTGCCCAGTGCTTAAACTCCACTGTTGAAGAAGTCACTCAACTATTCGAGCAGTTCGACAGCAAAGAATCCGAATGAGGAATCCACTATCTTTCCCTCATCTATCAACGGGACTTTATCAGTCACAGCCGGGAATCGGCCCGCATCGCCCAGGAAAGGCTAAGTCATCAACGGGACTTTATCAGTGACAGGCAGGGATCACTCAGTCACCAACTGCACTTTATCAGTCACACACGGGAGACATAGAGTCATCAACTGCACTTTATCAGTCGCACCCAGGAAAGGCTGAGTCACCAACTGCACTTTATCAGTCGCACCCAGCAACAATTCCGCTTCATATTATCTGCGCTGTCGAGCAGGCGAGGGGCCATGCCATATCAGGTATACTTGTCTCACGAGGGTAAGGATATGGCAGACAAGCAAATTTACTGGATGGGCTCTGCCAAAGACAATTTATCCAGCTTTCCGCAGGAAGCAAAGCGAAAAGCCGGTTTTCAGCTGAGAGCTGTTCAAAGAGGGCAAAAGCCAACTGACTTCAAACCGATGCCAACAATTGGTCAAGGAGCTGAAGAAATTCGCATTTGGACAGGCGACGCCTATCGAGTATTTTACGTTGCTAGATTTGAGGAAGCCGTTTATGTGCTTCATGCCTTTCAGAAGAAAACACAAAAGACCGCGAAAAAAGATATCGAGATAGGGCAGAGACGCTACCGTGAGATGTTGCAATTTAGACAGAACAAAGAGGATAAATAGAAATGACTGATGGAAATTCTTCGATGGCTGTGTTGGGCGCTAAAAATGTGTTTGAAGATTTAGGATTTGAGGCTGAGGAAGCATTGAATCTAAAAATTCGTGCTGACCTGATGCTGGATTTGCAAGCCTGTATTCAGAGGTCTAGATGGTCTCACCAAGAGACGGCAACGCTATTAGGTGAGACGCAACCTACGATCAACAATCTGATGAATGGTGAAATTAGTCAATTTAGTATAGATAAGCTCATCGAGTTTTTAGGAAAAGTTGGCATGAAGGTCAAAATAGAAGTGGTTTCCGATGCTGCTTAGGCAAGTAACAGAACAGTTAGGGACTGTTTTGCTGCTGCGAGACTACGCTGAGCTTTTTCCAGTAAAAACTGCTGTTCAGGCGTCATATGCTGATGCCTTCTTTACGAATGTTGCGCAACAAAGGTGAGTTTTCCGCTTGGTAGCGAGATTTCGGCAAAAAGAAGCGGGAAATGACTAGATCGTGTTTAAGGCAGAGCTGAGCGACAAATTCGCTTGTACGCTCAATTTCTGTGCTGTTGTGTACTGCGCCTTCTAAAACAACCAGAACATCCACATCTGAGTTACGTGTTGCCTGCTGCCGAGCATAAGAGCCAAACAGCACCACCTCACTCAATCGTTTCTCATACTGCGATCGCAAGTATTTCTTCAGTGCCTCAAGCACAGGCTGCAAATCGTTGATTGACAAAAGTTGCTTCACTTTTTCATCATCAGAGTTATTAACCAAAACCGCCGCCTCGTTTTTCCTTCACTCCACTGACAGCTTATCCAAAAAGGAAATCGGCTGACTCATATTTTCGGCAAAGCCGAGGATATTGCGATCGCGCCACTCATAAACCAGCTCACCTTCTCCATCGAACAAAAACGTCCCACCCCGCTGCGTCAAATACGCCGCATCTGGCACGTAGGTCTTCCAATTGCTTAGCACTTCGCCCATATTCCGCAGCCTGAGCGTCGCTAATTCAAAGGGTCTCTGAAAACCTTTGCCACCAGCTGCTTTAAAGACTTCCCCCTTCAGGGTTGGTAGCGGTGCGGCTTTAACTTCTTCCTTGTCTGCAATTAGCTGAGGTGCAGATTTGTCGCCTGTATACCCGCGAAAGACTTCTCTTAGGGTGCCGGGACTCCCGATACCTGCGCACATTAGCAGAAGGTTGAGATATCCCGTCTGCTGTGGGCTCAATCCAGGAAGGCTGGCGGAAAGGCCCTGGTAAAGGTTCAGTGCCTTGTGAAGTTCGGCTTTAGGGTCTACATATAAATGCTCTGGCGGAAAGCTGGTGAACTCGCAGAACTTTTTGCCAGCAGTGCGATCGCCTATGGCCACAGCGCGGACCTGAATATTCGCCGCCTCTAGCTTGTCGCGATCACGCTCAATCCACCAGGCATATTCCAACGTGTCAAAATCACCTAGCTGCGGCCAAATCAAAAAGAGCGATCGCTGACCTGCTTCCAAAGAAGCCCCCACAGCGCTCACCCGCCCATCGCTCACGCGGCACCGCTCCGCCCGGCTCAAAACCGAAAAGAGAGTCTTCTTATCAGAAACCGCAACCTCAGAAGTCATCAGCCCAGTACCACCCAACTACTGCCCTACCAAGGACTATTCTACGATGGTCACCTTACTTTCTGCGTTTACGCCTGCGTTCTCTGCGGCACCCACACAGAAACAGAGCCCGCCTCACAGCGAAATTCACCACAGCCGTCTTCATCTACCACCACAGCATCTGGTACCTGCCCAGTCGCATCTACATATATGGCATCGGGCTCACCAACAGCCATCCGCTTGCTCCCAGCCTCACCGTTGCTGAGCACCACAGCCAGACCGCCCGGATGGCGGTCATCGCCCGAGCGGGTCCAACCCACCACAGTGTGATGGTCAAAATAATCCCGCTGCTCACCATAGGCATAGTCATGCCGGGCTCGCAGCAGCGTATCGATTATCGGCCTGTGGCTCTCCATAACGATATGGTGCGGCTCGCCATCACTTCCTACATCGGTATAGTCTGCGCCGTAATAATCAGCATAAAAAACGCAGGGATATCCCTGCCTTCTCAGCAAAATCAAAGCATAGGCCAAAGGCTTAAACCACGATTCAACAACCGACTCCAGCGACTGCAACGGCTGAGAATCGTGATTGTCGACCAGGGTCACCGCCAGCCCTGGATGAGTGTCCACCAGCGTATCTTTAAAGATGCGGCGCATATCGTAGTGACGGCCCTGCAAGCTCGCATGGTGAAAATTGTAATGGAGCGGCGCATCAAACAGCGGCACCATGCCATCGGTCAAATCAATAAATCGATGCAGCGACTCAATCTTACCGGACCAATACTCTCCCACCGAAAACAGCGTGCGACCGCTGTAGCGCTGCATGTGCTTTAGCCACTGCGGAAAAAAGCCCGCTCGCACATGCTTCACCGCATCAAAGCGAAACCCATCGAGGTCAGTCAGGTCTATGTACCACTCGCCCCACTGCTTAAGCGCATCCACCACCTCTGGATGCCTCACATCCAGGTCACACCCCATGAGATAGTCAAAGCTACCTTTTTCGAGGTCAACCTGATCGTCAAAAGACTTCCCTTCAAAAAGATAGACAGCTTCGTCATCACCTTCCGCCGCAAGACTGTTGTAATCAGTGGCGTTAAAGTGCCACCAATGCCATGTCATATCCGAGTACTTACCGTCTCTTGCTGGAAAGGTAAAGTGCGTCCAAGACTTGATTTGTTGTTCTTCACCAATAGGCTGATGTCGGTCATCAGGAGAAACAGGCGTCGCCTTAAAAAACTCTTCGTGATCTGCGCCCATCATATGGTTAATCACCACATCAGCATACATATCGATACCTGCCTGCTGAATTCGATGAATAGCACTCACATATTCACCCCGAGTTCCGTACTTCGTTCTTACCGAACCCTTCTGATCAAATTCTCCTAGGTCGTACCGGTCATATACGCCATAGCCCACATCGTTTGCACCTTCTACACCTTTGTAGGCAGGCGGCAGCCACACTGCCGTAATTCCCGCATTAGCTAGCTCATCAGCCTTGTCAGCTAATTCAGTCCAGAGCGAGCCGTCCGCCTCCACATACCAGTGGAAAAACTGCATCATTACACCGTTGGGTACAACCATAACAAGAGAGACCTATCATCACTCAGACCCTACAGTGCTGTAGCTTGAGCATGACAATCGTGATCTCAAATCAGCCTCCTAAAAACGGATTTGCAGTACAAATCGGGGCAAAAGTCTGCAAATACAAACAAAACTTTACGCCTCGTCGAAGTTATAACAAATGAAAACGTTAATCGCAACATCCGAAGAACCACTGATTTTTCTGGCGTTCTATCACCATTTGTAGATAAATCTTTTTGCTAAGTCATCGAAAGGAAGACAAAGCAGAGAAAGAGTCTTTGTAGGTACAACAAAATTGAATATTGTTGGTTTAGTAAAGGTATTGTGAAAACAACATCCGCATCAGTTGTAGAGCTATGACTTTTAGAAAATACTACTTCGACGGTCAAACAGTGAGCTGATTAGCAAACTGCACAATGGCTAAAAGGAAATGTTTGCATCAGAAGTTCCAGAGAGAATCTTGAGTAGTAGCTTATCCCGTTGGCTCATAGTGTTCGGTTGCTAGACGACCGATGGTTCTCGTTGGCTGTTCTCCTTATTAGGATTAGGATTTGCCTGATTAGAATTTGCTTGTCTCGCACGCACTTCCAAAAACACCAACAGCGCATTCACATCTGCTGGGTTCACCCCACCGATCCGTGTAGCTTGCCCCACAGTCAGGGGTTTCACCTTGTTCAACTTCTCTCGCGACTCCATCGAAAGCGTCTCAATCGTCATGTAATCAAGATCTTGAGGCAGCGGTCGATTGGTTTGGCGCGAAATGGTATCAATCTGTTTTTGCTGACGCTGAATGTAACCAGAGTATTTGATATCTATTTCAGCGCCTTCCTTTTCGGCCCGTGCCAGCGCAGGATTGCCCAAGCCATATTTTTCTAAGTCTGCATAGTGAAACTTGGGTCGCCGGAGTAGGTCTGCCAAGGTTACAGAACTCTTTATGCGTTGCTGAGTTTCGGCGTAGATTTGTTGAGCGATCGCATAATTCTCTTTCACCCGCACTTTGTCCATACGCGCTTTTTCAGCAGCAATATTTTCCTGCTTGCGGGTGTATACCGACCAGCGACGATCATCAATCAGGCCAATCTCACGTCCCAGCGGCGTCAATCGCTGATCGGCATTATCCGAGCGCAAGATCAGGCGATATTCAGAGCGAGATGTCAGCACCCGATACGGCTCTCGCAAATCCTTAGTGCACAGATCATCGATCAATGTGCCCAGGTAGCTACCTTCACGCGGAAACACCACCATCTCCTTTCCTGTTACTAGGTGCGCAGCATTGATCCCAGCGACAATGCCCTGCCCTGCGGCCTCTTCGTAGCCCGTAGTCCCGTTGATTTGTCCCGCGCAAAACAGGCCCTCTACCCTTTTGGTCATAAGGGTAGGAAAACACTGCGTAGCAGGAATATAGTCGTAGTCCACAGCGTAGGCCGGACGCAGCATGGTGCAGTTTTCTAGTCCGGGCAGGGTGTGCAGCATCTCTACCTGCAGACGCTCCGGGAGACCGGTCGAAAAGCCTTGGATGTATAGCTCAGGATAGTCCCGACCTTCGGGCTCAATGAAGATTTGATGGCTTTCTTTTTCAGCGAAGCGGACGATCTTATCTTCTATGCAAGGACAATAGCGAGGGCCTTTGGCTTCTACCCAGCCGCCGTAAACCGGGGAGAGATGCAGGTTATCGCGCACGAGTTTATGCGTCGCAGCAGTCGTACGGGTCATGTAGCAGGGAATTTGCTCCCGCGCTTGCCACACCTCCGGGTCAAAGCTAAACCACCGAACATCGGGATCGCCAGGCTGCACCTCCAGCTTGCTGTAGTCCACAGAGCGTTTGTCCACCCGCGCTGGGGTACCCGTCTTCAGCCGAGAGGTTTCGAAACCCAAGCGATTCAGCGTCTCTGTCATGCCGATGGCCGCAGGCTCACCCGCCCGACCAGCCGACAGCGATTTCTTACCGACCCAAATCGTACCGTTCAAAAAGGTACCGGTGGTCAAAATGACGGCTTTGCAGCCGAAGGCCATCCCAAAGTAGGTTTCTAAACCAATAATTTCGTCATTTTTGCCCAGGATCAAGTCGGTTGCCATGCCTTCACGCAGCACCAAATTCTCTTGATTTTCCACCACCGACTTCATCACAGCGGCATATTCGCGCTTGTCTGTCTGCGCGCGCAGTGCCCAAACGGCAGGACCACGAGAACTGTTCAAGATTCGCTTTTGCAGATAGGTACGGTCGGCGATTTTGCCAATTTCGCCACCGAGGGCGTCTACTTCGTGGGCCAGCTGCGACTTAGCCGGGCCACCCACCGCCGGGTTGCAAGGCTGCCAAGCGATGCGGTCTAGGTTCATGGTGAGCAGCAAGGTACGGCAGCCCAATCGAGCTGCAGCCAAGGCCGATTCACAGCCAGCGTGTCCAGCACCCACTACAATCACGTCAAATTCATCTGAAAAGGAGACGCTCATGCTCGTCTGCTTACCTCTAGCGGCTAATGTAGATCTCAAAGTCAGATCCCAAAGTCTGCACCTATTCTAGCGACTGACGGTTACGAAGATGGTCTGGCTCCGCGCTGCTTTCGCCTGACGTAGTATTTCTTCTGGGGGGCTACAGCTACAGATAGCTTTTGATAGGCTACTAGCTATAGATCACACCCTTTTAACAAAATACCTCTAACCCCCTATGGATTTTGGTCAGGTTATCGCCCAGAAGCAAGACACCATTATCCAACTGTGGACAGAGCGGGTCCGAAAGGATGAGGCGATTACGAGCATTCATGAACTGACGTATCAGGGAATTTTGGATAGTCTTCCAGAGCTGGTGAACGCGATCGCACACTTGCTCCGCCGCAGCCAAACTGAGGTTTTTTCTCCAGAGGGGCTCAAAAACATTGGCTTCAAACATGGCGAACTTCGAGCTGGGCAGGGCTACGATGCCGAAGAGATCTTTAGAGAATACGGCATTTTACGCGAGGTCATCTTCGAGCAAATCGAGGAAGCACTGCTGCAGTCTGAGCCGACAGTGTTGCTGCAGACTATTCGCCTCATCGACGGTGTGCTCGACCAGGTAATCGCGCTCTGCTTTCAGCGTTATAACGAAGAACGCCTCAGAGAAATCAACCTGCTCTACGACGAAATGCTTGCCAGCAATCAAGAGCTAGATCGCCTCGTGCGCAACGAGCAAAAGAATATTGCACACTTAGCCCATGAACTCAAAAATCCACTGAGCTGCATCATCGGTTACTCCGACCTTTTCCTGCGTGAACAAGGGAAAAGCGGGGAAGTTAGGATACATTTCATTGAGCAGGTTCTATCTAGTGGACGCAGATTGCTCTCGCTGATCAACGAGACCTTGGAGATGTCTTCTTACCAGGCCGGGAAAGTCGCCATTAACCTAGCCATGGTCGATATCTGCGACATCGTCGAAGAAGTCACCACGGTCATGGGCACGTTGGCACAGCAAAAGGGGCTCTCGATTCAGACGGATTGTCCGCTAGGGGAGCGACGCGTCTTTACTGATCGCAGTCGGCTACGCCAAATTATCACCAATCTGGTGAGCAATGCCGTCCGCTACACAGACCATGGCACCATCCGCGTCAGCGTGACCGCCTCAGAAAGCTCGGTAAGTATCACAGTCGCAGATACTGGACTTGGCATTGACGCTACAGAGCAAGCGAAAATCTTTGAACCCTTCTATCAGGGGCAAGCCGGTCAGCGGCTAACGAGCAGTACAGGGCTAGGGCTAGCGATCGCACATCAAATGGTAAAGCTCTTGCAGGGCAACATTCACCTCACCTCAGAGCCCAGTATCGGCTCCACCTTCACTGTCACCCTGCCACTGCGCTACGAGCAGCGCTCCAACAACCAGCCTGATACAGTAGGCCTGGCTGCATCCACATCTTAGCGATCGCACCTAAGCCAGCTCAAGTCAATTCAGACACCAAACACGTACCCCAAAACGCCCCTATGATTCAGCCAGAACTCATTGCGTTCGACTTTGACGGGGTCATTTGCGACGGCCTCATAGAATATTTCCAAACCGCTTGGAAAGCTTACTGTCAACTCTTTCACCCGGCGAGTGAACAGCCCCCCGAGGGCCTAGCCGACCGCTTTTATCCGCTACGCCCAGTGATCGAAACCGGCTGGGAAATGCCCATTTTGATACACGTATTGGTGCAGGCGCAAAACGACCCGACGATGGATGCCAAAGTAATCGAACAATGGCCCGCTATGGCGCTGCCCTACCTAGAAGCCGCGCAGATCACAAAGGCACAGTCGGTCCAGGCTTTAGATGGCGTGCGCGATCGCTGGATTCAATCCGACCTTCAAAGCTGGCTCGATTTGCACCGCTTTTACCCAGGCATGATCGACCGAGTGAGAACGCTGCTCTCTGGGACAATACCGGTTTACATCGTCAGCACCAAAGAAGGCCGCTTTATCAAAGCGCTCTTAACGCAGAGTGGTTTAGATTTTCCAGCAGAACGGATTATTGGCAAAGAAGTGAAGCGACCGAAATACGAAACGCTCAGACTACTGAAGGCAGAGCACGAGATAGAACACATTTGGTTTATTGAAGATCGCCTGCCTGCCCTCAGCGCAGTCGCAGGGCAAACGGACCTCGCCAAAGTTCAGCTTTTCTTGGCAGATTGGGGATACAACCTGGAGCGCGATCGCACCGCCGCAAGACAAGATTCCAGAATTCATCTATTATCTTTGGAGAAAGTAGTACAAGAGTTCGACACGTGGGTCTGACCAGTCATGCTTGACCTCAGCAAGCTCGCCCGCCAAATGCAGGGCATCAGCGACCACCTCACCCAAGAAGCTGAAGCCGCCCGACGCCGCGTAGAGATTGCCACCCGGCTCATGGCCCAGGCAACCCAGCGGCAGGCAGAGCTCACCACCGACCTGCAGGCCCACCGAGACAGACTGCTCTTCGCGGCGGCAGAACCGATTGAACCCCTCGATACAAAAATCGCTCTACAAACTGCTCCAGAAGCCCATACAGCCATCTCTTCAGACGGCTCACAAATCTCCCCTAGCCACCACGAAATCGCCTACTGCTACCTGCTCAACATTAGCCGCGTCGTCATCCACTACGGCCAGAGCCGATACCCCCTGCTCGACAGCATTCCAGAAGTCATTTACCGCCCAGAAGACCTCTACGCCTCTCGGCAGTGGGGCATTCGGACAGAAGAGTGGATGGGCTACAAGCGAACGGCAGCAGAAACGGTGATGCTAGCAGCTACGGCTATAGGTCACCAAGAGAAAGGAATTCCCGCCCTAGCGATGACAGATGGATCGCTGATCTATTGGTTTTTAGAGCAGATTCCCGCAGCGGCTCGTGATGAAATCTTGCTGCCGATTTTAGAATCTTGGCAACAGCTGCAGACGGCGCGGCTACCGGTAATGGGCTACATCAGCGCATCTCGCAGCGGCGAAGCGCTGAACTTTCTGAGGCTACAGGCCTGCCCATACGCGTCGCCAGACTGCCTCACCCACTGTGAAGACAACCGCAGCCAAACCCCATGTCAGACTTTTTCACCCCTGCGCGATGTCACGCTGTGGAGTACATCGCTTTCTCCGGGGGAGCGCGGCCCGCTTTGGAAAAGCTCTGCAGACATTTTGAGCTGCTATGGCGCACACGCAGTTTACTTTTGCTATGTGCATGTGGGCGCGGAGGTCGCTCGGGTAGAGTTTCCGCAGTGGGTGGTAGAAGACCGTGAGTTGCTAGAGTCGGCGCTGAGCCTAATGTTAGCGCAGGTGCAGAAAGGATTTGGCTATCCAGTAGCCCTGGCAGAAGCGCACAATCAGGCAGTGGTAAGAGGAGGCGATCGCACCCGCTTTTTCACCCTGCTAGAGCAACAAATGATTCGCGCCGGCCTCAAAAATGTCGGCACCTCTTTCAAAGAAGCCCGTAAACGAGGCAGCATCGCTTAGCAGCTACTGCATATTTGCCTAAAAGGCTTGTGGTGGAATGTAGTCTTTTTGCAGTAGCCTCATCAGCAAACGTAGCCCTTCATTAACAGCGCCAGAGTCCGGAAACATCGCGGCAACATCCGGTGCCAGCTCAACAATAGCGGGACCCTCCTGCTTTCGCCCTGGTCCTCGAGCTATCACGGGCAGCTTAGCAAAGTCGTATTCTGGAAGCGTGTCATCGTACATTTCAGAGGTCTGATTCATAAGCCTTACGCTCTTTTTTAGTCACCAGTCGGATACTAATCAGTCGAGTCACTTCTGCGCGTTGTATTGCTTTGCCTAGTTCAAATCAGCTTCTTTTGCTCTTTCCTGTACACGTTGCATATGGTCTTTCAAATGTTCAGCTTCGCTTAGGCTAGCTTCGGCAAATTCTTCTAGGCTATGAGCCATGGTGATCGCAGTTTTTGTGAGCTTTTTTGTTTTCGCCAACTTTTTATCAAATGCGCCTAGGGCCTCATCAGCCTCTGCAAATAGCGCTGCAAAGTCACTGGGTGGATTGCTCACCCAAGCGTCAAAGCCCTCAGTCACATTAACCGAATCTGCTGGCTGCTGAGAAACTAACTCGCGAGCCGCTGACTTTCTGACTTTCTTCTTTTTAGGCTTTGACTTTTTAGAAGATGCTTTTTTGGATGCTGACTTTTGAGGCGCTGGTAGGTTTACCACTAGCGCCTTACCCGCTGACGATTGCTCAGACTTAGAGACAGCCTGCAGTTGCACAAGCGCTTTTTCCCAGGAGGCCTTGCGACGCATGTCCAAAGGCTTAATGTCTTTATACTTTGCCTTTAGCTGTTTAGTCGTGTCGACCTGCGCAAGCCGATATACCGCTGCTTTGAGTTCAGAGAGCTTCATGAAACGTTAGGTGTTGAGCGTTGGGCAAGCTGGTGAATTAAAGCTTGATTTTCTGCCTGTAAGGTTTGGTTGAACTGCTGAAGTTCTGCAATTTGCTCTTTCTGCTCTGCCAAGATCTCTCTGGCCTCGTCGCGTTCTCGTCTAAAGCGCTCAGTATGTGCAACTCTTCCACCCAAGCTCATGTTATTTCTACCCAGTTTTTCTCGGCGCTTTGTTTCTTTCGCATAGGCTTTTTGCAAAGCATCAAAATTTTCTAGCAGTTCAGCATAGGCCTGACTGGTTTCAGCGTCTGCTTTGAGTGCCTCGTTTTCGGTAGTAAGCGTCTGAACACGAGTCTTGAGCGCTCTTACTTCCTGCTCTTTGCCAAACAGCGCTTGCTTAAAACGCAAGATGAGTCTAGCCAGCTTTGATCGTTCTACATCTAATGCTTGATAGCTGCCCTCAATGTCTGAAATTTGCGCCCTTAGCAGCGTAGCCCGTCTCTGCAAAACGCGAGAAGTACAGACATACTTGATGACCGCAACCATACGGTCTTTTTCTAAATTAGGCAAATTTTGGACAGGCGCACTTTTCCAGAGACTGTCGTAGTTAGTACACTCGTGCCTCAGCTGATAAGTGGGAACGTGACCTAATTCCGCAATTAAGGCTTCGTTTTTAACAATGACGCGTCCTTGCCAATACTCAAAAAGTTCTTTGCTGGAAAAATCTGCGGTAGAAGGTATAGCGTTGGCAGTCATAATTCAGCCTGGTAAGGCGGCAAGTAGGGTGGTGCAATTGCTTGCGCTTGATTGCGCTTCATAGCTCTAGGCTATCGCAATCAATTTTGAATGCCGCTGTAGAAATAACGCACTTGTGGATTCTTCACAGTGCAGCAGTCCTTGGTTAAAGCGTTTGGGTGGTTAAGGCGTTTGGGTGAGCACTACTGAGAAGCCTCTTTGCTTTATGGCTTGCTGAATGTGTGAGAGGGTGATGCTTTTGGCGTTTTTGGCTTGGGCGATCGCAATGGCCTGCTGAGCGATCGCATCAATTTCACCGCCAGTCACCTTTAGTTGCGCAGCCAACCCCATCCAGTCCAGCTTAGAATGGCAGGCGATGCCAGCAAAAGCCTGCCACCACATAATTTTGCGGGCGGCTTTGTGGGGCACCGGGAGGGTCAGGGTAGAGTCTATTTGCTGTCGCCAGCGAGCCCGCACTAAATGGGAGGAGCGCGCACTCAGTAGCGTTAGCCCAGCGGCAGATTTTCTCTGCTGCAACCACTGGTGAAGATCGGCGGTGGCTAGCACAGACGCTGCCTGGGAAGATCGGCCAAACCACACCGAGGCAGACTTAACGAGTAGCACCGGATAGCGAGCAGGTTCCAGAGAATTCAGCACATCTAGCCAATCACCGGGGTGCACGAGGGAGAGGTCTAGCTCACACAAAGACTGACGCATAGATGTTGCGATCGCCTCTGCAGCCATCGTTTTTCCGGTACCGCGATCGCCCACCAACAGCGCCACATGGCCTCTATCTGCCCGTGTGATCAGGCCTGCCGAGGTTTGCTGGCAAAGCGTCTGCAGCTGAGACAGCAGCGGCGCTGGTAAAATAAGCTGATCCCAGGAAATCTCCGGCTGACGGATTTTGACCGCGCGGGTGACTGCCGTCGGTGCAGGGAGTGCTAATACAGGTGCTACGGGAGTTGCTAATTTCTTAAACAGCACCTGCTGGTCCGGGCTCTCATCCAAGAGATAGTTCACCCAGTCTTCAGTCAGCTGCAGGTAGCTGCTCAAGCGAGTGCTGGGCCGCAGCGACACGTAGCGCAAAATCTTCTTCTCTATAAGCGAATCAGGACCGGTGAGCCTAGCTCGCGCTCGTCGGCGCTCTAGGTCATTGCGGCAGAGCAACCGCAGCGCCAAATCCACCATCGGCAAATCGGTGGTCGCCGGCGTGTCTTCACCCGTTTGCAAATAGTGATAGAGCTTGCCGTAGCGGCGATTTACCTCAGGAGCGAGCACCATCAAAATCAGATTTTTCTCAAATAGGGTGAGATTTAGGTAGTGGCGCAGAGAGGGCAGTGCCAAGACAACACTGTCTTGAGCGCTGATTTTAATGCGGCTTTCCAGCTGGTTTTGATAGCCGCCGGTGGCTTTGCAGGCTTTCTTTGCAGTCGGCATCCGGCAGTCGTCGTAGCTGGGATTAGGCACTGAGATGACCCCTTTCCACCAGTGGCTACTGAGCTGATCGGCGCGGGTGGCAGCGACCTTATTCACAACGTGGGTGTCTTTGCGCTGACGTGCGATCGCTAGCATAAGCAAGCGATCTAGCCAGGCTAGCTCCGTCTTCAGGTAGGCCCAATTATCTGCAAATGGCATCAGATCAACGCCCATTCTCCACCCGCCGAATAAATTCCAAAGGAAGCCCGTCTGTATCTGCCAGGAAGGCGACTTCGTAGAGGTCATCGCCAATTTGCTGCTGCTGCGGGGCCAGCAGCACCTTTAGCTGACCACCGCCATCGGTGACTCGTGTCTGTAGGTCTGCTATCCAGCTATGCAAACTCTCTACTTGCTCAGTCATGTCAAAAGACAGGTGGTAGTAGCCGGTATAGTGCTCATCGGTGAAGGCATCTATCGCGGGCCTAGGCTGGGGTACCTGCATCAGCTCAATACGACCACCCAGCCCTTCCATCCAGCAGGCCAAGGTAACGCCAGCAGTAAACCGGGTCTGCACCTCAAAGCCCAAGCGCTCGTAGAATGCGATCGCCTGATGAATATCCGCTGTTTTGATCGAAGCGTGATGCATACGGCCCTCGTCAATGACATCAAAGACGAAAAACTGCCCTCAGCGCTCTCGCTTTCCATCTTCAAAATGACAACTTCAACAAGCTGTTAACTTTCAGCTGTTAACTTTCATACGCGCAACAGCAAAGCGCTCAGTGTGCCCTCATCCATGGGCAGGCACACTACTCAAATATTTTGAGATAGCGATATTGGGTCGGCACGCCGGGTTCTTTTTCGAGGTCGAAGTTGACCACTTCCCAGCGGGGAGCTACTGATGCAGACTCACTAAAGGACACTGGTAAGCCGTAGAGCTTGGGCACTTTTTCTTGTCCTTGACTCTGCCAAGGAGCGCCATGCTCTAGGTAGGGCGTCATCAGCTGCTCATAGCGCGCCGCAATAATTACCCGTGTCGCTCTAAACCCTTTGGTGTAGAGTCGGTCTAGCTCTTCGTGAATCTCAAACCGGATACCGTCGGGGTGGGTGTGCTGGCGGTACCAGCGATCTTCCCACCGGCGCCAGTGACGCCCCGACTGGACATGCACTAGCTCTTCGGTTTCTGGATTGGCTTCGAATGCACCGTGACGAGAACAGAGATAGCTATCAGTGAGCAACAAAGCTGGAATGGTTTGACGACAGTGGGGACACTGTACTTCAGGGCCATATATGGGATATTGAGAGGCGGAGCCAAGCATCAAGAATCTCTATCGCTTATATTTTTGAGCAGCTACCTTAAGAACGAGTATTAGTACGGCTTGCGGCCTGAACATTATGAACATCGTTAAATTAATGGACTCATTATAGCCAGGGAGGTGTTCCTGTGAGCTCTATCGCCCTGTCTTCAGCAGAATCTTTGTCCTGATAAAAAGATCATGTCTCAACCTGACTCCGAAAAAGACAACCCATCCCCTTGGCCCCAGCCAGATCTTTCTCAGGCGGCATTCGTCGCGGCCAATGCCACGGTGATGGGCGCCGTTGAGCTGGGTGCCGGGGCCAATATTTGGTACGGCGCGGTCGTCCGTGGTGATATCGACCACATTCGCATCGGCGCCCATAGCAACGTGCAAGACGGGGCGATTCTCCATAGCGACCCGCACCTGCCCACCGTGCTGGAAGACTATGTCACGGTGGGTCACCGCGCAGTTATCCACAGCGCCCATATCGAGCGTGGCTGCCTGATTGGCATTGGAGCGACAGTGCTCAATGGCGTTCGGGTGGGGGCAGGCAGCATGGTGGGGGCGGGCGCGGTGGTTACCAAGGATGTGCCAGCGCGATCGCTCGTCGTCGGCGTCCCTGGCAAATGCATTCGTCAGCTCTCAGACGAAGAGGCAAAAGAACTGATCAGCCACGCCCTCAAATATGAACAGCTCGCCCTTGTGCATGCCGGGAAAGGGACCAATCTGGGATTCATCTAAACGTCGCCATGCCTGCCAAATTTTTCACCCCTGACCCTGAGCTGCGCACCCAGCTCGATACGATTTTAGAAAGCCTTTGGGAAGCCTTTCCCCAGCTGGTACAAAATCAAATTGCCCTGACGTGGATACGCTACGATCCTCCCTACCGCATCAACACGGGCGGTGCGCTTAGCGCCGAAGAATTTTGGAAATATACGCCAAAGGGAATTAGCTATCGCGGTGTAGAACTAGCAGATCCCGGTGGCATTGCCCATCTGTTTTATCTGGTGGCAACGCACGTGTGGCTAGAGCAAGGCATGGTGCAACCTGCTGCTGAGATAGAAAGGGCCATGGCAAACATGCTCAAACAGGCCAGTCACGATGCCACCAGCTTGTTGATAGATGTGCTTAGCGGCACTACGAGCGGCCCAAGCTTGCCCCCTGGCCCCGCAGAAACCTGGGCAGCCCAGCGAAATATCGTCAATCGCTACTTTGAAAACTTGGGCTGGCCCGAACTGCGGTCTATAAACCTCAACCAAAAAACCTGGTGTGATGGCCCTTACGGACGAGAGCGCGACTTTCTGGGTAAAACGTTTGAAAATCGAAATCAGCTCACAACCGAGGCCACTGCTAGACTGCTACACAGTGTGGTGGGCGGCGTTTCTGTCAGCAGCGCCCGGTCTCAGGCCATGCTGAGCCTGATGAAGCAGCCACAGAGTACCAGTAGTTCTAGTGCAAGTCCGATTGCGAAAGGACTACCAGCGGATGCGACGGTCTGGGCAAAGTCAGCGATCGCACCCCACATTAGGCACGAAGCCGCCTACATCGAAACAGAGAGCGCCCACCCCTACCTGCTAGTCATCTTCACCGAAGGCCAGACAACCGAGGAGACGGCGCTTCAGGGGCCAGGCAGCTCACAAGCTGATGAAATTATTTCATTTGTCTCCGAGCAAATTTTCGCAGCTGCCCAGCAGCAACCACATCAACCCTAACGGCTAGCCCATGGCTATCGACACCGACAAGCTCAACCACATCATTCAAAGCTTTGTCACCCAGACGCCGTACGTACAGGGGGCAGCACTGGTCACCACAGAAGGCCTCCCGATCGCCGGGCACTTGCCACCGGGCATGGAAGAATCGCGGGCCGCTGCCATGGCTGCCGCGGTTATTACCCTCGGCGATCGCATTGGTGAAGAGCTTCAGCGCGGGCCGATTCAGCACATTTTGGTAGAAGGCGAGCAGGGGTATAGCCTGCTTGCGCTCTGTGGTAGCGAGGCGCTTTTTTTGGTGCTGGCGGGGCTAGAAGTCAAGCAGGGCATTCTGATGCTCGAAATCCGCCGCGTCATTGAAGCCATGGCAAACGTCCTAACAGCCTAGGCACGTTCCGGCCTGAGCGACGTCTTGAAGCAAATATCATGCAATCCCCATATTGTTTTTCTTTCTTAAATGGGAAAGGAAATTAACATCAGAAGTTCATATACAATAATCTTGTTGTGACGAAGATCACGGTAATCACAGCGTTCTGAGCATTTACCCATTAAAAATGAGATTGTGATCAAGCACTTTTTTCGGTGGATACAGAATTCGCTGCGAAGCTTTTGTACCTATCAAAGCCGCATTCAGAGTCGTATTAGGTTGCTTCGGCGTAGGCGACGCCTACCGCGTAAAACCATTCGGAAGCTACAGGCCCTTTCGACTTATCGGCTCTCCACAAACCATGCCGTCGCAAAGCCGTCTTCGACTAGCCAGCCTGCACAGCTCGCACCGCAAAACAGCCCGGTCTCAGACCTCATTACCTACACTGTTCGCCGAGACGAACTCATTCATAGGCTCAATCAAACGCTCCAGCATCATTCATCAGCAGGCAGTAGACCAAAGCCCCTTGCAGCCTCAGAAAAGGCTTACCCACATCCCTTACCTCAGCAAAGCGATCCCACGATTGATCCGGCAGACATGGCTTACCTAGCCGAATGTCACGGTCGATACCAACAGGCAGAATGGTTTTACCGCAGAAGCTTGAAACTGCGCAAAGAGAAACTCGGTGACCAGCATCCCGATTTTGCCATTGTGCTGAGCGACTTAGCAGGCCTGTATTGCGAGCAAGAACGCTACGGGGAAGCGGAAGCGCTTCTGAAGCAAGCCCTACACATTCAGCGTCAAGCTGCAGACTCTACAGAAAAGGGCGACAGCGCCTATCGGCTAGCCACAATCTACTGCAAGCAAAATAGATACAGCGAGGCAGATCCTCTTTTCCAAACAGCGCTGACGATCTTTCGCAAGCAGCTAGGAGCCGAGCACTCTCGTACGCAGGCAGTCTATGCCGACCTCATGAAAATGGTCGTCACGGCGATAGAAATTGGTAAATTCTCAGAACTCAACGCAGGCGTCCCTCCAATAGACTTAGAAACCTTGAGTGAAACCTGTAGCTGGGCAAGGCCTCAGTGGCGCTCCGCCTGAATTTATTTATAAATATCACTTCCCATACAGACGGGAAGTAGTGCTATGGTAGAAACGGCTCGGACCCATGCAATTACAACGCCCAAACCTTGTCAGGACCGGAAGGTAGCAGCAATACGGGATGCTTGTGATAGGCGTGGAATTCGGGCCTTCTGTGTTTTAAACAATGCTTTAAGGAGTGCACGCTGAAGGAATGCACGCTAGGGAAATGCGCTTAGCCATCAAACATCCATAGCGGGTTTATCACACCTTTTGGGTCGGTTATTTGCGGTAGTCGTTTTAGAAACGTCTTTCTATTCTAGAAGCACAATCACTCTATCGTTCACTATTGAGGCGTTGCCCATGGCTGGTACTGACAACTCAGGCTCTGGTAAGTCAGGCTTTGGAAACCTTGTTCAGAAGGCCTTTTACTTAGGCGTTGGAATCGCATCCTATGCAGGGGAGAAGGCAGGTGACGTGTTGGGAGACCTGAGAGGGCAGGCCCAAAAGCTTGTCGATGAGTTGGTAGAACGAGGCGAACTCACCGCAGAAGAAGCCCAGACCATGATGAACGACATGGTAGAGCGTGCTCAGGCGACCGCCGCCGCCCAAACAGCCGCGCAGAACCAACAGACACCGGACGCCAGCGGCCCTCGACAAATTCAAATTTTAGATGACGGCGACGCGCTCACAGAAGAAGAACGGCAGGCCGCAGCGCTGAGAAAAGAAGTCGAAACCCTGCGAGAAGAGTTAAAAAGGCTCAATAAAAAGGCTTAAACAGTCTGCCAAATCTGTTCGGAATCACCCACAGCACAAAAGGAAGCATAACCGGAAAAGCAAATATGGATGATTGGTTAGAGCAGCTGCAAAAAAATCTGCAGGAAGCCGCGAGAGAATCGAGCAACTGGTTTGCAGAGGTTTCTCAGCAGAGCAATGAGACCATTGAAGCATTGGTCGATAGCTCCCTTGAAGCGCTAGAAGCATGGGAGAAGGCCCTTTCGCCAGCCTTAGATGCAGTAAACGACCAGGTAGATAGCGCCATAGAAGAAGGGCTAGTCTTTTTAGATCAGCAGGTTGCACCTTGGGTAGAGGAGACAGCAGCCCCGCTCAACAATACGGTGACGCCATGGTTGCAAAACCACCCCACCTGCATCGGCTGCCGCAACTACCATGGCACAGCCTACGGGAACGAAATGCTGGTGTGTGGCATGCATCCCTACGGCCCCGACGATACCACCTGCCCCGATTGGCAGTCGGTGTGGCCCCAATCGTCTGAAGAAGATTCATCTCGCCGATAGCGCTGTAGCCTTGCGGACGCATTCACTTCGCTAGCAGGGCATAAAAGTGACCAACAGGTCCCTGACCTGCGCCAATGGAGAGGGCGTGGTACAAGGCCTGGGTCACATAAGTTTTTGCAGCGGTGACGGCAGGCAGGGGGGCCAGGCCTTTGGCAAGGTTGGCTGCGATCGCACTCGAAAGCGTACACCCCGTACCGTGCGTATTGGATGTCTCCACCCGCTCAGTCTTTAATACCTCTAGCTCAGCCCCGTCGTACCACACGTCGACACCTTGCAGCTCTCCTCGAAAGCCACCGCCTTTCACCAGCACAGCACGCGGGCCCAGCTGGTGAATCTTCTTAGCAGCAGCTTTCATATCCGCTAGCGTGCCGACTTCCATATCAGCCAAAATCTGAGCTTCGTAGCGGTTTGGCGTTAAAACAGTCGCCAAGGGCAGCAACTGCTGGGTGAGAGCAGCGATCGCGTCTTCTGCAATCAGCTTGTCCCCCGTTCGCGACACCATCACAGGATCTACCACAAGGTTGTCAATCGGATGGGCGCCAAGGTGAGTCACCACCGCTTCAATAATTTCGTGGTTGAGCAGCATACCTGTCTTGGCAGCTTGCACACCGATATCGCTCACAACCGCTTCTATCTGAGCCACAACAGACTCAGGCGGCAAAGCATCTACGCGAGTTACGCCCAGCGTATTTTGAGCCGTTATGCAGGTCAGCGCACTGGTGCCGTGCACCTGATGAAAGGCAAAGGTACGCAAATCAGCCTGAATACCGGCCCCGCCTCCGCTATCAGACCCGGCAATGGTCAGCGCGACAGGAATCTCAGCCATTAGCGATTGCGACGGCGCTGTAGAAACTCAGGAATATCGAGGTTGGGCGAAATCACCGGCTGATTGCTCGACTCATCGGCAGATTCTTCAGCGGGCACTTCGCCAGCCGAATCGAAGACACCCGTTCCCGGCACTCGGGTGATGGGGGTAACGCGGCTAGGACTGTTCATAGAAGGAATGCTGCGGCTCTCCATGCTGAAGCCAGTGGCAATCACCGTGATACGAATCTCGCCTTGGAGCCTGTCATCAATCACCGCACCGAAGATGATGTTCGCATTCGGATCGACGGCCTCGTAGATAATCTCAGCGGCCTGATTCACTTCGTGTAGCGTTAGATCGCTACCACCTGTGATGTTGAAGACGACGCCGCCTGCACCATCAATAGAGGTTTCGAGCAGTGGGGAAGACGTAGCTGCGATCGCAGCTTCACGGGCCCGAGACTTACCAGAGCCAACGCCAATTCCCATCAGCGCAGAACCCGCGTCGGCCATCACCGCTCTCACGTCAGCAAAGTCTACGTTTACTAGGCCAGAAATAGTAATGATGTCGGAAATGCCCTGAACACCTTGGCGCAAAATATCATCAGCAACGCGAAAGGCTTCTTGAACCGGCGTCTGCTCAGAAATCACCGATAGCAACTTGTCGTTCGGAATAATAATCAGCGTATCGACGCAGGCCTGAAGTGCAGCAATGCCGCTGTCTGCCTGGGCCGTTCGCCGCCGACCTTCGAAAGTAAAGGGCCGAGTAATCACACCTACGGTCAGCGCACCGGCTTCCTTAGCCGCTTCCGCCACCACAGGTGCAGCGCCAGTGCCCGTACCACCGCCCATGCCCGCAGTGATAAACACAAGATCGGAACCCTCTACGGCCTGAAAGATTTCATCGCGCGACTCTTCTGCTGCCTTCTGGCCAATTGAAGGATTGCCGCCTGCACCTAAGCCACGAGTAAGCTTTTGTCCCAGCTGCATTGTGTTGGTAGTGCTGGAATAGGTCAGCGCCTGAGCATCGGTATTGACCGTCCAAAATTCGATACCGGAGAGGCCGGTATCAATCATTCGATTCACCGCGTTGCAGCCGCCGCCGCCGACGCCAATAACCTTAATTTTGGCTACGCTGCTCGGTATAATTTCTCCACTCATCGGCCCTTCCGCTGACAGCGCACTGCCATTACTAGCTGCAGTAAACGATTGTACACCTGACCCATCGTTCGCATAAGAATTTGTGTGAGGGGATGCGTTGTTCATAGGGTGAGCTGATGTGTTGGGTATGTATGTATAAGTGGAGAATCAAGTCGGTAGAGACAATTCGCAAAAAAGATTCGCACAGACGGCTAGCACAACTGCATCCCTAACAGGATTTCACTCTAGTAAAAAATTATAAAGTCAAAAGTCATCAGTACATCGAGCAAAAACCTAAAAAATGTTTAGTTCTAACCGGTGTATCTCAAGGACTTTTGGCTTTCTCAATTGGTTGTGTCAACTATAGGGGAACTTGCTAAAAAAGCCAAACTCTGCCGTAACCTTTTTT
>JBCBIK010000067.1:0-10231 GCA_038524545.1 Cyanobacteria bacterium J06623_4
GCCCGAAGCCTCAGAAAGATGGCACAGGACGGGCTGCGATCGCTACTTTCACCGTAGACGGCTTGCATGCTCAGGATCTGTCGACCTTCCTCGATCAGTCGGGTATTGCCATTCGTTCGGGTCACCACTGCACTCAGCCCCTGCACAATATACTGGGCGTAAACTCTACGGCTAGAGCCAGTCTGTACTTTTACAACACGCCAGCTGATATTGATGCATTTATTACTGCGCTCAAAGAAACCATCGATTTCTTCGGCAATATTTTTGAGTAGAGGCCTGATTGGGCCGGTGCATGCGATAGTTTTGGCTGACTGAAAGGCATTCTAAGAGTATCGAACGGTTTTGAGACTATTCCTTTTGTTTAAGGGAATATCTCGCTATTTTTAGCCGTTTTGACGTTCTCTAACTGTCTTCTTTTGTGTCTAGTTCCCGATCATCTTCCAAAGGCAGCTTAAAACCTGCTAAGAAACTGAACCTGCTGGTGCAAAATTCGCCCCTAGCAATGATTGAGTGGGACAGCAATTTTGTCGTTGTCGCTTGGAATTCGGCGGCGGCTGAGCTGTTTAGTTTTTTTGAAGATGAGGCTGTGGGGCGACGGCTCGATGAACTGATGGGTCAGCGGCAGGTGGCTGACCTGAGCGCAGAGAGCTGGCTAGCGTGTGATCGCGCGGGTGTGCTGCGTGAGCACGTCGGTATCGAAGGTAAGCGCCTTTGCCGCTGGTTTAATACGCCATTTACGGTGAGGGGGAAACGGGTTGGCACACTCTCTACCGTAGTCGACATTACTGACATGGGAGTCACCGGTAGAGATATTGCCGGGCGCTATGAGTCGGACAATGCGGAGCTGCGATCGCACTTGCAGTCTCGAACTCAAATGTTGAGGCATACGATTACACGGCTGCAGTCTGCCCTGGCAGAGCGAGCCGAAACCCACGCGGCCCTCGATGAGAGTAAAGCTCGCTTTAAGACGATGGCGGCCAACGTACCGGGAGTGCTGTATCAGTTTTGCCTGAAAGCAGACGGCAGCTATCAGCTACCCTACCTCAGCGCAGCCTGCGAAGAGGTTTATGGGCTGAGCGCCCAGGCGGCGCAGGCCGACCCAGACCGCCTGCTGGCCATGATCGATGCTGACGACCGACTGGGCTTGGAAGTGTCCATGCGTCAGTCGGCAGAGACGCTTTCTGCCTGGCATTCAGAACATCGACTAGTGCTGCCCAGCGGTCAGCGTAAGTGGGTGCAGATGGCCTCGCGGCCACAGCCTTTGGAAAATGGCGACATCCTCTGGTCTGGGGTGGTCATGGATATCACCGATAGAAAGCAGGCCGCCCATCGTTTGCAGTCGGCTCACGCCTTTTTGCACAGCTTGGTCAATGGCCTTGCCGAGCCGATTTTTGTAAAGGACAAAGACCACCGGCTGATTTTGGCGAACGATGCGTTCTGTGACTTTGTGGGGCGATCGCGAGATACGCTGATCGGTAAAACAGACGATGAATTTATGCCGCCCGATGAGGCGAGTGCCGTTTGGCAGCAGGATGAGCATGTGCTATCGAGCGGTCAGCCAAGGATTTTTGAAGATTACTTCACCGATAGCCGCGACCGCCGCAAATTTGTCTCCACCACCAAATCCCGGTTTTATTCCCTAGAAGAGCCGCCATACCTGCTGGGCGCGATGCGCGACCTCACCGAGCAGATGATTGCTCAAAAGGCGCTCAGAGAAAATGAAAAGCGCCTTAAGAAACTCACAGCCAATGTCCCCGGCATGCTCTATCAATTTCACCTGAGCGCCGATCTTAAGCCATCCTTCTGGTTTGTCAGTGCCAACTACGAGGTGTTGCTAGGCCTCTCTATCAATGAAATAAAGGCGGATGCAACTGCCCTCCTCGATAAGATTCACCCGGACGACCGGGCAAGCTTTGACCAGTCGGTAGCTGTCTCAGCGCAGACTTTGGAGGACTGGCACTGGCAAGGGCGACTGATCTGTCCGGGCGAGCGAACGGCCTGGTTCCAAGCCATTTCACGCCCCGAAAGACTGCCTGACAACAGCATTTTGTGGGACGGTTTGCTGATTGATATTACGACGCTGAAGCAAACTGAAGAAGATTTGCAAAAATCTGAGGGCCGATTGCGATCGCAAACTCAACAGCTCAAAGACACCCTGAAAAAGCTCAAACACACCCAGACTAAGCTAATCCAGAGCGAGAAAATGTCTTCCCTCGGTCAGCTCGTCGGCGGCATCGCCCACGAGATTAACAATCCGGTGAGCTTTATCCACGGCAATGTCACCCACGTGCGACGCTACACCCAAGACATGCTCACGCTGATTCGACTGTATCAGGCACACCACCCTACCCCCCACGCCGAAATCCAGGCGCTTAACGAAGAGCTAGAGCTAGACTATGTCGCCAAAGACTTGCCAAAGCTGCTGGATTCGGTTCAGCAAGGTACTGAGCGCATTCGCAATATTGTGCTGTCGCTGCGCAATTTCTCACGGTTAGATGAGTCTGGGCTCAAACGCACCGATCTGCACGAGAGCTTGGAAAATACCCTGCTGCTACTCGGCCAACGGCTAAAAGAGACTGTCGCCCGCCCAGCCATCGAAATCGTCAAAGCCTACGAACATATCCCCAAGGTTGATTGCTACACAGGACAGCTAAATCAGGCCTTTATGAATATCTTGACTAACGCTGTCGAGGCGATTGACGATGCGGCAGCAGCGACTGGCGGTGAGGAAAAGGCATTCACAGCGCCAGCAGAGCCACCCCGTATCGCTATCCACACTTATCAGCAAGCAGGTAGCGTCATCATCCAGATTATGAACAATGGTTCACCCATTCCCCCCCAGATCAAAAATCGTATGTTTGATCCTTTCTTTACCACCAAAGCGGTGGGCAAAGGAACAGGAATGGGGCTAGCTATTAGCTATCAAACGGTTGTCGGCTTGCACAAAGGTTTGCTCGAATACAGTCAAACAGCGGACCGCAAAACGACCTTTACAATTGAGCTTCCGGCGACGCAAGTTGATGGGCCGTGAACGTTTGGCAAGCCCTACGGGAATCCTAACTGTATGAAATTAGCACTGGGCATGGTTGCTTTTAAGTAAAAAAGAATGTCAATTCTCTCAGAGCAATCTGTTAAGTTTCCTGGGCCTGACAAGTCATCTCCAGAGGCTTCGCAAACCCATTCATCTGAGGCAGCTGTCGAACCGTCAGAGCTGTCTCAGATAGAGGCTAGTCAGGATCTATCTGCCGCTGAGGGTGAGGACTCAGCGCTCTCACCCACTGCCTGTATGCTGTCAGCAGACGCTCAATCGACGGAAGGGCCGCAGTCGTACTTTCATCGGCTGAGTCTACATCCTGCTATTCACAGCGGTGACTTGGCCACTGCTGCGGCTGTGATTACCCAAGTGCTCGGCGAAGTCATGTCTTTGGACAGAGCCAGCTTCTGGCTCTGCGGGCTAGACCAGCACTTCAATCTAGTGAATCGATTTGAACCGGCGCTAAATTTGCACAGTAGTGGCCTGACGATCTCAGCAGCAGAATATGCGCCCTACTTCGAGGGCTTGGAAGAGCGTAGCGGCCTGCGGATAGAACTAGCCAATGCGCTAAACCTGCCGATTACTTGCCTGGTGAAGAAGAGTTTAATTTTGCACGAGCCCGGTTCGCTGCTAGAGGCGGTCATTCGCTGTGAAGGCAAAGTGGTCGGTGCGCTGTGGTGCGAGCGCTCAGCGGCTCACCGTTGGACAGCTTTGGAAAATGCCACTGTGCTGTCGGCTGCGCTACTGGCTGCGACTGCGGTGAGCGCGCAGCGCCAGCAATCTCTCACGTCTGAACTGACGAAGCATCGCTATCAGCTCAAGCGAGAGACCATTGAGCGTGAGCAGGCCGAGCAGGCCTGGCAAGAAAGCCAGCGATTTATTCAAGGCATTATCGATGCCAGCACCAATATTCTCTATGTCGATAGCTTCACCGATGGCAGTAACTTCTACATCAACCGCTGGATAAAAAACGTGTTGGGCTACGATCCCTACGACGTACAAAAGCTAGGCGCTCGATATTTAGAACAGCTTGTGCATGCCGATGATAAGCCCATCATGGTGGCAGAACGACGCAAGCTCTTAGCCATTAACGATGGCGAAGTGGTGGAAAATGAATACCGCTTTCGTCACCGTCAGGGCAATTGGCGCTGGCTGTTGTGCCGAGAGACTGTTTTTCAGCGAGATGAGGAAGGCAATCCGACCCAAATTTTTGGCACGGCGACCGACATTACCAAGCATAAGCATGCAGAAGTTGCGCTGAAAGAGTTCAACGCGGAGTTGGAGCGTTTGGCCAGGATGGATGGCCTTACCCAAGTGGCCAACCGCCGCTCCTTTGATGAATATTTGGCGCAGGAATGGGAAAATATCGGCTCGGGCCGTTCGGCGCTCTCGCTCATTTTGTGCGATATCGATTATTTTAAGAGCTTCAATGATACCTATGGCCACCAGGCGGGGGATGTTTGCCTAAGGCAGGTGGCAAAGGCGATAGAGCAGGCTGTGAAGCGCAGCACTGACTTGGTTGCTCGCTATGGCGGTGAGGAATTTGCTATTGTCTTGCCAAACACCAACATGGAGGGTGTAAAGCAAGTGGCTAGGGAAATTCAGCGGGAAATAAAGGCGCTGAATATTCCTCACAGTCAGTCGGAGGTCAGCAACTGTATTACGCTGAGCTTAGGCATTGCCTCTATGAGCACAAAGGAAAATACCCATCCGGATATGCTGGTCGCCTGCGCCGATCAAGGGCTGTATCAGGCGAAGTACGATGGACGCGATCGCTTTTGCGCCGGTGAAGTAGAGTGCTCCTAGCCATTCGCTCATCGGTTGCTGAAGATCTATGCCGAAAACCAATGCGGTCCGCGTATTAGATAATTTGGGAATCAGCTACGAGGTGCTGACCTACACGGTAGATCCGGAGAACTTGGTGGCGACGGCGACGGCGGAGAAGCTGGGTTTGCCCGCGGACCAAGTGTTTAAGACGCTGGTGGTGGAGGGCGATCGCAAGGGTGTGGCACTGGCGGTGATTCCAGGGTGCTATCAGCTGAACCTGAAGGCGCTGGCCAAGCTAACGGGCGATCGCAAGGTAGAAACCGTTGCCCTCAAGCGAGTACAGCCTTTGACCGGCTACATTCGCGGCGGTGTGACCGCGCTGGCCTGCAAAAGAAGCTATCCGGTCTTTCTCGATGAGTGGGCCGAAGTGTATGAACATATTGCGGTTTCAGCCGGGCTACGGGGGCAAATGATTTGGCTCACTGCAGCAGACTACGTGCGGGCAACGGAAGCAACCGTGGGGGCGATTGTCCTCAGCTAACGCTGCGTCAAAAACATGTACCCGCGGCCTCGTATGGTCACAATGAATTTGGGGTTGTGGGTAGTATCGTTTAGCTTGATGCGCAAGCGAGAAATATGCACATCGACCGTTTTGGTATCGGCGGCGCTACTTTTGTCGTATCCCCAGAGAGCTTGTAGAATTTCGCCTCGAGAAAAAATGTGACCAGGCTGACTGGCCAGCAGCTCTAGCAGCCTAAACTCAATCTCGGTGAGGCGCAGCTGATGCGCCCCGATAAAGACTCTGCGGCTACTGGGATCGATCCGCATCTCACCAAGCTCTATCAGCGGATGCGGATTGAGGGGAGGCCTTTCTAATCTTTTGGTGGAGCGCCGTAGAATAGAGCGGATACGCGCAATCAGTTCTTTGGTGGAGAAGGGTTTGACGATGTAGTCATTTGCGCCCATTTCTAGGCCGGTGATCCGGTCTGAAGAACTCCCTAAAACGGTGGCGATGATAATCGGTACGTTAGAAATTTCTCGCAGTGCCTGACACACCTGAAAGCCATCTAGCTTAGGCATCAACACATCTAGGACGACGAGGTCGATGGTTTCTGTTGCTGCGTGGAAGCGGTCTAGGGCTTCTTGTCCGTCGGCGGCAGCGATGACATTGTATCCTGCGGTGTTGAGACTATTGACTAGCGCTGTGCGGGTGCGGCTATCATCGTCCGCGATAAGAATGGTACGGCTTGGCTTACTCACTGTCGAGATCTAGATGGGTAAATTTGGTTTTGAGAGTGGTTTTGAAAGCGGTTTTGAGAGTGGTTTTGAAAGTGATTTACTGTCTTCGGCACCTTGTTTTTGGTACCTAAAGCGCCACTTGCCCTATCTATAGAACGGGCGTCTGTCGGAGAGGCGCACAGCTGAACAGGTGCACAGCGATGCGCAAGACAAAACAAACCACCCGCCTTCGGGCGGGTGGCTAGGTTCAACGGTCTGAAGCTTTTCAGGTGAGCAGTGCTTCAGCAGGGACAGCGTCACCTGCTAGCGGCTTCGAAGTCTGCTTCGGTCTTAAATAAGGCTGATAATCTTGACGATGACTTATCTAAGTTTTACTGATGCGATTGATTACAAGTTCCTATAGCTATATAAGTCTATCGGCGGTCACTAATACAAGCGCTGCTAAAACTCAGGGGCGAACAATGGGAAGACTCAGGCAATGAAAGTGAGTATTTATGTGTTGTACTTCTCATAAATAGAGGTGCGACTGGAAGATTTCAAAAAAACGAAATCTTCCGAAACCCTATAGCACCAATGAATTCATCCATCTGGGCATGGGTCGATAAATTAAAAATCTGAAAATGCTTAACAATTAGATACAAAGTTAACGTAATATTTCGCAGCCTCGATTTTACTTCTGGTCTCTGACTACATTGGGTTGGATGCAACTGAGTGCTGGTCATTTTTGGCAGTTGGTTGTTGCCTCTAGGCTCTCCGTGCTCTGCTAAGCAGGCCAATGAGCGGTCTAGCTGCTTATTGCCTGTCTGTTTTAGTTAGCTTTTCAGGGGTTTGTCTCTCGGCTGTTTGCGATCGCTAATACAAGTTCCTTCTTAGTTTAGCTAGCGGATTGTCATCTACTTCGCTGTCACAGCTCGGTTCTGCTGACGCGCTTGTTTCCCTGCCCAATTTCTTACTCAATTTCCCTAAAACCTAAAAATTTAATTTAATGCTTGTCTTTGGATGGGGGGACGGTTCGAGCAGTCTGTGGAGGTTGCTTTGGGATGCCGTCTTGTTTTCTAGTGCTCTGTCGTAACCTGATGCTCTAGACTTGTTGGAAGATTGGCCGCTTGTACCAGCAACTGGCCGACCCGATTCGTCCTCAGATGTTTGATTTATAGGGAAGCTCAGGCTTATGCGACTGTCTCAGATGCTTTTTGTTACGCTGCGAGAAGATCCAGCGGAAGCGGAGATTCCTAGCCATAAGCTGCTGTTGAGGGCGGGCTACATGCGTCGGATCTCTAGCGGGCTGTATGCTTACCTGCCGCTGTTGCTGCGGGTACTAGATAAAATTTCGGACATTGTGCGCGATGAAATGAATAGGACAGGGGCGCAGGAGTGTTTGCTCCCGCAGCTGCAGCCAGCTTCGCTGTGGCAGGAGTCTGGCCGCTGGGATACCTATACCAAGGCTGAGGGGATTATGTTTACCCTGGGCGATCGCAGGAAGCAAGAACTTGCCCTTGGCCCCACCCACGAAGAAATTATTACGGCGGTGGCCCGCGATACGATTCGCTCTTACAAGCAGCTACCGCTGCATCTGTATCAGATTCAAACAAAGTTTCGTGATGAAATTCGGCCACGCTTTGGCCTGATGCGGGGCCGTGAATTCATCATGAAAGATGGCTATTCTTTCCATGCAGATACCGAGAGCCTGAAGCAGACCTATGACGAGATGTATCAGGCATACAGCAATATTTTGCGGCGCACGGGGCTGAAATTTCGTGCGGTCGATGCAGACTCGGGTGCAATTGGTGGGTCTGGCTCAACAGAGTTTATGGTGTTGGCCGAAGCGGGCGAAGATGAGGTGCTGTACACCGAAGATGGCAAGTATGCCGCGAACGTGGAGAAGGCAATTTCGCTGCCACCTGATGCGGTGCCGTCTCCTTTTGATACTTACGAAAAGCGAGAAACGCCCGATACGGCGACTATCGCGAAGATGGTGGACTTTTTGGAGTGCTCGCCCACGCAGGTGGTGAAAGATGTGCTGTATCAGGTGACTTACGACAACGGTCGCCGAGTGCTAGTGATTGTAAGCATTCGCGGTGACCAGGATGTCAATGAGACGAAGCTCCAAAACGCGCTGACGAATTTGGCTGGTGATTATGGGGCGTCGACTGTGATTGCGCTGGTGGTGCCCGACGAGGTGGCTCAAGGGCTTTGGGCAACTAAACCTTTGCCTTTGGGGTACATCGCGCCAAATTTGTCGGATGACTATATTGGTGAAGTGAAAAACTTGGAGCCCAAGTTCCTACGGATGGTAGATGAGACAGCAGTCCCGCTGAAGAACTTTGCGACAGGCTCAAATGAGACGGGTTTCCACGTGGTGGGGGCTAACTGGGGTGAGGAGTTTGAGCTGCCTAAGCACCGGCTGGATGTGCGCACGGCAATAGCGGGCGATCGCGCTCAGCATGACCCTAACCAGATTATTCAAACTGCCCGAGGCATCGAAATCGGCCATATTTTCCAGCTGGGCCACAAGTATTCTGAGGCGCTGGGGGCGACTTACACTAGCGAAGCGGGTAAGGAAGTGCCGTTGGAAATGGGCTGCTACGGTGTGGGTGTTTCTCGTTTGGCGCAGGCGGCGGTGGAGCAGTCCTACGACAAAAATGGGATTATCTGGCCGGTGGCGATCGCGCCTTACCATGCCATCGTTGTGGTGCCGAATATTGGTGACAATGATCAAATGGCGACGGCAGAAAAGCTATATGCCGAGCTGAATGCAGCGGGGGTTGAAACGCTGCTAGATGATCGGAAAGAGCGGGCGGGTGTGAAATTCAAAGATGCTGAGCTGGTCGGGATTCCGTTTCGGGTGGTGACGGGGCGATCGCTCAAGGATGGCAAGGTCGAAGTGGTGAAGCGTGCTAGCAGTGAGTCGATGGATATGCCGTTGGGTGAGGTGGTTGATACGATTCGTAGCTGGGTCGATGACGCGATCGCTAACTGATTTTTTGTCTCACGTGAGAAAACTATCTTGCTTGAAAAAACTGATGGGTAGAAGGTTGAAATGGAGTTAGTCACGGTTCTGCTCTCTGGTTTGCTGCTGTTGATTTCGCCAGTGGGTGTGGTGGTAGACCAGGTTGCTGAAAATGCCATTCGAGATCGGCTAGTTGGGACTGAGAGCTTGGATGTGCGAATCGACAATGGCCCGTCTTATCAGCTGCTGCAGGGCAAGGTGGATAAGGTGCGTATTGCTGGGCGGGGCATCTCCCCAATTGAGGGGCTGCGAATTGAGTTGGTAGATCTGGAAACAGACCCGATTGACCTAGTGTTTAGCAGTTTGCGGCGCGGTGAAGTAGTGTTGGAAGCGCCTTTTCAGGGCGGGCTACATCTGGTGCTGACCGAGGCAGATATAAATACTTTTCTGGCGTCGCCTTTTGTATTAGAGCGGCTGGCGCAAGTGCAAATTGGTTCACTGAATCAGGCACAGTCTCGGGAGCGCGATCGCTACAACATTGTCGATCCGACGATTGATTTCTTGGGCGATGACCGGTTTAGGGTGACGGTGACGCTAGAAGATAAAGTGCAGGTGGGTGAATCACTCTTCTTGGAGGCGGAAACTGGGCTAAGTATTTCAGAGGGCGACCGACTGATGTTAGTGGACCCGATGGTTTTGGCAAATGGGCAGCCGGTTCCCTCGGAGCTGATTCAGTTACTTTTGGGTGACTTTAATGACCGTCTGAGCCTGCAGCAGTTTGACCGCAGCGGCATTGCAGCACGGGTCCTGAATTTGGCGGTTCAGCCAGATGCTTTGGATTTGGCTTTTTGGGTGCGGGTAGACCCAAGTGTGACAGCGTCCAATCTCGGTTCTGTCGATACGGGTTCTCCCAACCCTAGCTCTGCAGAATAGCGGATTAGAAGGGCCTAATTTTGTGAAGGCAAGAGACGTGACCTGCGCACCGACTCAGGTCTGGATTTGCTGCTAGCTTTCGTCTGGGGCAATTCCGAGTGCCTTGAGTTTGGCTGCGAGTTTGTTGGCTCTTTGCTCTGCCAAGTCAGCTCTCTGAGAAGCTTCTTCAGCCTTTTGGCGTTCTGTTTCGGCTTTTTGACGTTCTGCTTCGGCCTTTTGGCGTTCTACTTGGGCTTTTTGACGTTCTGCTTCGGCCTTTTGGCGTTCTGTTTCGGCTTTTTGACGCTCTGCTTCGGCCTTTTGAGCAA
>JBCBIK010000067.1:10331-23427 GCA_038524545.1 Cyanobacteria bacterium J06623_4
GACTTGGACCATAGCCTTGTACCGTATGGATTGCGGTGGTTTTTAGCTTAGCACGGCAAATTTCTGCAGATGATGGAAGCTACCGAGTGCCTGATTGCTAAGATGCAATTTGGCAGATGCACTATAGGCAAAGGAGGAAAATGACATCTCAAGTGGCTTTTTTCCCTACGGTGCTGCGCGATCGCCTCAACACAAATTGCTCACGTGTAGAAAGCTTCTGTAAGCGCTGGAACATCAAAGAAATCGCCTTTTTTGGCTCTGTTATTCGAGATGACTTCACTCGCAGCAGCGATATTGAAAAATCCCTTTAGTCGGTCTGAAATACTGAGAACTTATCGCATTGTTTATCCATCTCAGGCTGCAAATTTTACGGGTCTAGTACCCTCAAACATGCTCATGACAAAAAACGCCCGAGACAATGCTTCCCTATTCGATATGGTTAAAGCGATATAGCGACGGGTGATGTTTCGCTGCTGCTGAAGAAAGTTCAGCCTTTGGTTCCGGCTTTGCCATCAGAAGGCGACCCTACTGATGGTTAGACAAGCCTGCTTCGATTTTGCCTTCTGCTTCGTGCGCGATCGCCCTAAGCCCATCTACCATTTTCTCACTGGCCCCTGACCACAACCCTCGCTGCTGCGCTTCCAATAGCCGCTCCGCCATATCCCGTAGCGCCCAAGGGTTCGACTGCTCTACAAACTCTCGAACCTGCTCATTGAACACATACGCTTCGGCAACGCCGGTGTACATATGATCCGCCACGCAGTGCGTCGTCGCGTCGTAGGCAAATAGATAATCTACCGTTGCGGCCATTTCAAATGCGCCTTTGTAACCATGCCGCATGACGCCTTTTACCCATTTGGGATTGACCACTCGTGAGCGATACACGCGGGCAATTTCGGACTGGAGCGATCGCACCCTCGGATTTTCTGCGACAGAATTATCTCCAAAGTACGTCACCGGTGACTCCCCTCGCTTTGCTTTCACCGCCGCCGTCAGCCCGCCCTGAAACTGATAGTAATCATCAGAGTCGAGCAGGTCATGCTCACGGTTGTCCTGGTTTTGCAACACAATTTGCATAGTCTCTAAGCGCTGTGCAAAAGATTCTGGGGCGCTGTGACCGTCGGCATTCCCTGTGTATGCATAACTACTCCAGTTGATGTAAGCGCGGGCCAAGTCAGCATCGCTCTCCCAGTTTTGCGCTTCGATGAGGCCCTGAAGGCCTGCGCCGTATGCGCCGGGTTTTGAGCCAAAGATTCTATAGCGCGATCGCTCTGCGCTCTGTTTTTCATCCAGTCCTTGAGATTGCCAATGCGCATAGTCTTTTTGAAACTGAGCGGCCAAGGGATTTTGTTCAGCGGGTTCGTCTAACGAGGCGACAGCGGTAACGGCCTGATCAAACAGAGAAATGAGATTGGGAAAGGCATCGCGAAAGAATCCAGAAATTCGCAGCGTGACATCCACTCGCGGACGACCCAGCGATGAGACCGGCAAAATTTCAAAATCGACGACTCGACGACTCGAACCATCCCATACCGGACGCACGCCTAAGAGTGCCAGCGCTTCTGCCATATCGTCGCCACCTGTGCGCATTGCCGAAGTGCCCCACATAGAGAGGCCCAGAGTGCAGGGATATTCGCCTTCTTCTTGGGTATAGTTTTCGATCAAAATTTCGGCAGCTCTGCGCCCAACATCCCAAGCACTCTCTGTGGGAATCGCACGGATATCAACGGAGTAAAAATTACGGCCTGTGGGCAGTACTTCGGGCCGGTTTCGAGTCGGTGCGCCAGAGGGTCCACTGGGAACATAACCACCGCTCAATCCATGCAGAAGATTGTCAATTTCTTCTGTTGTTCGGGCAAGGGCCGGGACCAATTCAGCCGAAACCCAGCCTAAGACCGTCTCAATTTCGTCGGCACCCGCTTCGTTCGGATAGTTTTCGCTAGGCCACTTTTGCTGACCCAGAAGTGCGCCGATAAGCTGTATAGCATAGTCTTCAATCCGTTCGATAATGTCACCAACGTGACGACAGTCTTGTAGATTGTTGTCATCGTATGGTTGTAAAACGTCGGCAGTCAGCGGATCAATGTCGAGGTCCCAGGCCTGTGCGATCGCCCGACTCAACCCCACATGTTTTGCATTTGGATGACGTGCAATTGCAACAATCAAATCTCTTGTCTGCTCACCCTGAGGCGGTAACCCAAAGATGTGAAGACCATCTCGAATCTGCGCTTCTTTGAGTTCGCAAAGATAGCCATCAATTTTCGGTAGCCAAGTTTGTAAGTCAGCAGATGTTTGCTCAATCGATAACCTTAAATCTTGCTGCAGCTCAGTTTTCTTCAGCAGTTCAACAATTTTAAGACTGATGATACGGAGACGCGACGGATCTAGATTTTGCGCTTCGTAATATTCATCTACCAAACTTTCGAGCTGCTGCAGCGGCCCGTAGAGGTCAGCGCGCGTCATCGGTGGTGTGAGATGGTCGAGAATGACGGCTTGGGCGCGGCGTTTTGCCTGCGCGCCTTCACCAGGGTCATTGACGATAAAGGGGTAGAAGTGGGGCAGTGGACCAAACGCGGCTTCGGGATAGCAGTCTTTCGATAGGGCAATGCCTTTGCCAGGAAGCCATTCTAAATTGCCGTGTTTGCCAACGTGAACAATGGCTTGGGCTTGGAAATGCGATCGCACCCAGCAATAAAATCCCATATACGCATGGGTCGGCTCCAAGTCGGGCGCATGATAGTTCAGCGATGGGTCTATGTCGTAACCTCTGCTGGGCTGAATGCCGACGAAAACATTGCCAAATTGAATACCCGAGATGGGTAGCGATGTGGCTAATGACTCAGATGGGGGATGCTCAGCGGTAAAGCGTTGCCATTCTGCTTCGGGGCTACCCCAGCGCTGTGTGATGCCGGTTTGAACGGTTGGAGAAAGCGTTTCCCAGAATTGTCGGTAGCTTTCTATCGACAGCGATTGATGGATTGGTCGCAGGCCGTGACCTTCTGGATCGTTCGTGATACCGGCGGCTAGTCGAGCCATCAATTGATCACTGGTCTCTGGCAAGTCTGTAACGGTGTAGCCCGCCTGTTGGAGCGATCGCAAAATCTCTAAACAGCTAGCAGGTGTATCCAAGCCGACTCCATTCGCCATCCGCCCATCGCGGTTGGGATAGTTAGCCAAAATAAGCGCGACTTTGCGGTCGGCAACTGGGGTTTGGCGCAGGTGAATCCATCGGACAGCTAAATCGCAGACAAAATGGATGCGATCTGCCAAGGGCTCGTAGCTCACGATGTCCGTTTGCAGGGTTTTCTGAAGGGCTTTTTGAAGGGCTTTTTGAGTTGTTTCTTGAGGCTGCGTTTTATCAACGGGTGGACTGAAGGGTTGGGCTGCTTTGAAAGACACTGCCCGGGTGATGATGCGGCCATCGACTTCTGGGAGGGCCACGTTCATGGCGATGTCTCTGGGGGTGAGGCCTTGAGGATGGCCTTTCCAGTGGGCTACTGGGCTGCCGCTGCAGATGGCCTGCAGTACAGGAATATCTAAGCGTTGCCAAAGGTCACTGCCTGCTGGCGATGCTGCTGACGGTTGCCGACTCTGGGTGTGATTCAGGCTGGTGATGGCAAAGCTAGTGGTGTTGATGAGCAGCTGTATGGGTAGGCCATCGTCAGCTTCTGGGAGGCAAAGGTCGATGAGGCGCTGCTGAATGTCGATGTCTTTTAGTGATGAGACGTAAATGGGGACGGGGATAAGGCCGCGTTTGTAGAGTGCGATCGCTAGTGCTTCGATAGCTGCCGTATTCCCAGACAGGTAGTGGGCGCGATAAAAGAGAATACCCACCTGCGGCGATATCTCTCGAACACTAAGACCAAAATTGCCTTTTTGGGAGGATATTTGACCAGTAATCGGGTTAATTCGCCCTTCATTTTTGTTGCTTTGTCTCGTCGTTTCATTCGATGTTGAGACTTGTTTAGATTCCGACTGAAAAGAACGCTTTAACTTAAGCTCCAATCTTGTAAAGAAAATTGGACTTTTCTCAGTTTCTTTTGATGGTTGACGGTTTGATTGTGGCTGGAAAGACAACCGTTGAAACGTGGATTCTGGTAGTGGAAAAATACCCACTTTAGGGATGGTTTGAGGCGCGGGCGGATCGTATTTTGTCGATAATACGCAGTCGCTAGCATAGAGTAGCCCGTGGCGTAGGTTTGCAACCCCACCTTCAGTGAAGTACTGCCAGCATCGATTGACGACGGCAAGTGGCACTGTTGAGTGGCTCATGAGGTCCAGGTCAGGTCTGTCGTCACCGGGAATGACAATCAGCCCGGCACCGCTTTCGGCCACTGTTTCTTTGGTTACTTCGAGGCCGTACGGCCAATAGGCCCGTCCGCCCAGCACCCTGAGGATAATCAACTTTGCGTGCTGTAAGACAGTGTCTGCATAGGTATCGATAGTGAGTTGTTGCTGCAGATGAAGCAGGTTAACGCTGCGAATATCGCTGAAATCTTCAGGCATCTGCTGTAAGGCTTGGTGAAGGGATGAAATATCGGTATCGGCAGCGGTGAGTAATACGACAGGCGCAGGCGATTGGTCGATGAAAATAACACCTTCGGATGTTGCGTCCCAGCCGCCGGGCGTTGCTGCTAAACGATGCATAAAAAGTGCGCAAATATAAAAGAACTATTGGGATAACTGCGAATAGAGAGAAACGAACGCTACGCTTTGGGAGTGTGTGGCTAGATAAAAACTTTCACAGATTCAGAGCGGTTGTTTAAAGGCAGAAAACGGTCGTTTCTCAATCTTTTAAGATTGACCTTCTCCCCGAATACCTTTGTACTTTAAACGCCCTTAATAATGAATTGTTTATTTATCGCAGTAATACTCAACACTTCTGGTTTTTTACAATAAGATTGACTGCCTATCTCCTCAAGAGCTGCTTTTTGTCCAAACACAAGAAGGCGTATAAGTTGGCTATCTCGATGTAGCGTCATTGGGATTTTTCACTGGGATTTTGAGAAATTCATCTATTTGCCGGTTATCGTTCATTTGCCTATGAACCAGCCGATAAATAAGGACTTGTTCTGTTTTTCTCCTTGTTTTGAGCGACTCTCGCCTCAAGCCTTTCTAGCTTCAAAGTCTGAAGGCTTTTATGAAATAAAGCTGTAGGCCCGCCTCTATTTCATAAAGCATCTTGTCAGCGATGATTTTTTCAGTAGATTTTCTTGGCTTGCCGGTGGGTGAGCGATCGCATCTGCTCTTTGAGGCGTCTAGCGTATGTCCTGTTTTGTCACGTTGTAGTTAGTAATGCAAACCCATCCGCATCTTATGACCAGTCAAGATGTTTCCTTTAGGGGCTATCAGCGTCTGAAGGACAGCTTGATGCAGCAGGGCGTCCTGTTTGAGTCTGTGCTGACGGAAGAGCAATGGTTTGCGTCTCAGTCGTCCTCAGATTTTGCCAGGCTTGTGCAATCTAGGGCGCAGCGGTCATTACACTTCGTGCTGATGCGATCGCCTTCACTAAGCGTTTTACTGACGGCTGTTCCTCTCAGTGACTCTTCCAGTGACTCCCCTGTCCACCCCTCTCAGCGACCTGGGAAGCCAGCTGCTGACCGGTTGCCGTCTGGCAGCTTTTCACATGCAAATTCTGCTCGCTCGGTAGCCGCTCACTCCCTTATCTCTGCTGAGACTGAGCCGAGCTATCGCGTCAGCCTGACACTAGATGATGTAACTATTTCAGATTTTATTGATCGGCTAGAGTCGGGTGCTCTCGCCAGCGAACTAACCGAAGAGGCTGATGTGAAAGACTACCCTGACTATCGGACCGGCCAAGATAGATCCGGTCAAGACGAATCCAGTCAAGACGAATCCAGTCAAGACAAATCCAGTCAAGATAAATTGACAGATGCTTCCTACTCCGTACCTTCTGCATTGGCCAAGGAAGGCAGTACTGAAAAGGGAGAGATAAACCGCGAAGCTTTTATGCTGGCCTGGGCTAAGGACCTTGCGGCATCGCCAGAGGGCGACAATCAAGCGATCGCTTCTCTGACAAAGGCAACGCTCGACAACCAAGTCCAGCGCAGCCTACTGCTCAATCAGGTCATTACGCGAATTCGGCACAGTTTGGATCTCCCTGACATTTTAGATACGACGGTCGCGCAGGTGAGGGCGTTTTTGTCGGCGGATAGACTGGTGCTCTACCAGCTTGAGCATGCGGAAGGTGCCGATTTGTCGGCTCTGATAGAGGCGCAGCGCGGAGATGGGGCGGTGCCGGGTGAGCTCAATCTGTCAGGCGGCACGGTCATTGGGCGCAGCTTGCGCAATGGGCATGTGACCTATGAGTCGCGCGCGTCTGAGAATATTCCTTCGGTGCTCAATTTTTCTGAGCAATCTTGTTTTAGGGCGGCTGCGGCTATCCGCGATCGCTACCTCATCGGCGAGCCCATCGCCATCGACGATGTGGAGCAGCACTATGCCAAAGTGAGCTGCCTGCTCGACTTTTTGCGCCAGGCGCAGGTCAAATCCAAACTCATTGCCCCTATTGTGGTGCAAGGTCAGCTGTGGGGGGTACTGATTGCCCATCAGTGCGCGGCGCAGCGGCACTGGGAAGAGACGGAAGTGATCTTCTTGCGGCATATTGCCGAGCACTTGGCGGTCGCCATCCGTCAGTCGGCGCTCTATCAAAAGCTGCAGCGGCAGACGGCTAGCCTAGAAAGCTGCGTTTTGGAGCGCACTCAGAACCTCCATGATGCGCTGATGGCAGCTGAATCTGCCAATCTGACGAAGGGTGAATTTCTCTCGACGATGAGCCATGAGCTACGCACGCCGCTCACCTACATCATTGGGATGTCGGCTACGCTGCTGCGGTGGTCTTTTGGTGAGCTGAGTGAACGGCAGCGGAGTTACCTCACGACGATCAACCACAGCGGAGAGCAACTGCTGAATATCATTAATGACATTTTAGAATTTGCCAAAATTGAGTCTGGGCGATCGCTGCTCGACTTTGGCGAATTTTCTCTATCTCGGCTAGCCGAGACGGTGGTTGCAAACTACCATCCGCTGGCCGAAAAAAAAGGCGTTGAGCTGTCTCTGCTATTTGAGGTGATCGCCACAGACAATAGCTTTAGTGCCGATGCCAAGCGACTAGAGCAAATTTTGTCGAACTTGGTGCACAACGCTATCAAGTTCACGCCGGCGGGGGGAAAGGTGACGCTGAGAGTACGTCAGGAGGCACAGATAACGATCTTTCAGGTGAAGGATACAGGCATTGGCATTCCAGACTCCCAGCGTGACCAGCTGTTCGAAAAGTTCAAGCAGCTAGAATCTCCATTCCAGCGGCAGTATTCTGGTACTGGCCTTGGCCTCGCTATGACCAAGCGCTTGGTTGAGCTGCACGGTGGCTCGATTCAGGTCGAGTCTAGGGTGGGCGAGGGGTCTACCTTTTCTGTTCGGTTGCCTAGCCAGACGGTGGTTTTGGCGAATCCGCGATATCAGATGCCGTCTACCCTATCGGTCAATGACAAGCGGGTTCTGCTGGTAGAACGAGAAGAAAACAGCGCCGCCATTGTGTGTGACTTGCTAACGGCGGATGGCTATGAAGTGATTTGGCTCGTAGAGACCGACCAGTTGCTCAGTCAGCTAGAGTCGCTACGGCCAGTTATGCTGGCAGCTGATTTGTCTTTGCTGAGTCACGATCTTGCAGACGTCAAATCAATACAGCTGTCGATTACGGCCATTGGTGCAAAGGTGCTGGCCCTCGTAGGGCAGTCGGGCTCTCCCTCATCCCACATCGCCCACCACGATACGTTAGAAAAGCCTATCGACCCCAAGCTGCTGCTAGAAAAAGTGCGAGATCTAACGGTGGACTCGTCCCAGCTTCGGTAAGTCCCTAGCTATGACTACAAGCTATGACTACAAGATTTGCGAGTGCCCAGTTTGTAGGTACGTAGGGCATGGTTGCCCCTGAATAATTCAGGAAAGATTTACCAACGTGCTGTGCTCGAAACAACATTTGAGAGGTAAAGCGATACGAATTATCTAATCAAATTAAGTGGATGAATTAGTAATTATTATCTTCCTGTGCCCTAGCTCTACCTTGATATGGGTTTCGGGGTACATTACCTCAGATGCAGCGTTTGCTTGTACTTCCTTACAAACCAAATCCTATCTTCTCTATGAAGCGTTTTTCCTTTTCCCGGTTGTCAGGTCGTTTTACAAGATTCCCGAGGTGGTTTTCCCGGCGGCGAACTGCATTTGGCGGCCTACTGTTGGTAGCGGCGATCCTGTTTGTGGGCCTGGGTGAAGTTGCGCCGTCTACACTTCGACAGGCGGCGATCGCAGTACCCGATGCGCAGATTGCTCGGGGGAGTGAGCCTTGGCATGTCGCTTCTTTCCCCGTAGAAAATTTTCAGGCCTACACCTCTCCCTACGGCTATCGTGGCTCCGGCTTTCACTACGGTATTGATATTGCCGCGCCGACGGGTAGCTACGTTCGTAACTGGTGGGATGGGTCGGTTATAGAAGTCTCTGACGATAGCGCCTGCGGCACCTCTGTGGTTGTGCAGTCTGGCGATTGGACCCATATTTACTGCCACATGCAGGGCTATGTCACCACTGACCGAGGGCGCAATGTGTTTGTCGATGGCTCGGGTGGTTTACGAATTGTTGAAGGGCAGGAACTCTACACGGGCGATCGCATCGGGCGAGTGGGTATGACCGGACGTACAACAGGTCCCCATCTACACTGGGGAATGCGCTACCAAGGTGAGTGGGTCAATCCTGGTCTAGTGTTGCAAGCCATGGCAGATGGTCAGCGGCAGGCGGCTTTGCCCCGCTAAGGAATATTAAGAGGCGCAATGGGTGGCCGAAGGATCTGACGACAAAAAAAGCATCCTAGGACAGATTGTGGTGGCTGTTGTCGTTGCTTTGCTAGCCGGGGGCACTTCTCCTTGGTGGGTTGACCGATTTTTTGGGCCGAAGGAGCCAGCTGGCGATGGATCCAGTCAGGTGGGTGGTGGTTCGAGCTCACAAGAACCTGGTTCACCCCCAACTGTAGAACCGCCGATGACTCCACCTGCAGAACCGCCGACAGAACCGCCAATAGAACCAGCACCGCCTGAAGAGCCTGCCTTCGATACGACAATTACCGGAGAAGGCTTTGGCGATGCTAAGCTCTGCATGACTGGTGGTGAGCTAAGGCGGGCACTGCCGGAACTCAATTTTCAGCCCTATTTGGGTGATGGCCCTTTGGTCGATACCGAGGGCGTGACCGTTACCAACCAGAACGGTGATATTGCTTTTTATGCCTTGGCAGTGGTTGGTGAAGGGCCAAAGTTAAATATTTTGGTGACGGATAATCCTGACTACAAGACTACAGAGGGCATAGGGCCGCAAACTCTAGTTCGCGAGGCAAGTTTGGAGTATGGTACGCCCACTTTGTACTACAGCGTTTATAACGAAAGCCGGGAGTACGTTCGGTTTGCTTATGGGCCCGAAGACATTGATTTTCGGACGGGGTCATCGGGTGCTGCGGGCATATACACCAGCAGAAACGAATACAACGAAACGACAAGCTATCAGCCAGAAGCCAGGATTAGAGAAGTTTGGGTAAGTCGGCCAATATGCGACTAGGCTAGCCGTACTAAGCCATTTTGACTTCTTCTTTTTCGGGTAGCACGGTGTACTCGCTGACAATATCGCGAAATTCGTCGCCGTCAATGGTTTCTTTTTCGATGAGCGTGTCGACTAGGCGGTCCACCAGGGCGCGGTTGTCGCTGATCAGTTCGATGGCTCGGTTGAGGCTTTCTTCTGCGATCGCTCTCACCTTTTCATCAATCTTGGTTGCTAGCTCGTCCGAATAGTCGTGACCTCCGCCCATCAGATTGCTCTGACCGAGGAAGGGCTGAGAATTTTCACTTTCTAAGGCAAAAGAGCCAAGCTCAGACATACCGTAGCGGGTCACCATCTGCCTCGCGATGCGAGTGACCTGCTGGATATCGCCACTGGCACCCACGGTGACTTCATCGTGACCGAAGATTACTTCTTCTGCCGCGCGGCCACCGAGGGCAACGACTAAGTAGTCGACGATTTCGCCATAGGAGAGCAGTCCGTCGTCTACCTGCTCCTCTTTTGGTAAGAAGCTCGCGAAGCCACCGACGCCACCAGATCGCGGAATGATGGTGACCTTGTTCAGCGGATTGGCGTGTTTGCAGAGCGTTGCGGCGAGGGCGTGGCCCACTTCGTGATAGGCCACGAGGCGCTTTTTCTTACTGTCGAGCAGGGGGGTTAGGCTCAAGCCCATGGTCAGCCGGTCGATGGCGTCGTTTACCTCTAGCATGGTGACGGCGTCTTTGCGGCGGCGAGCAGTGAGAATGGCTGCTTCGTTCAGCAGGTTAGCCAGCTGCGCACCCGAAAAGCCGGGGGTGCGACGGGCGATCGCTTCCATCTTCACTTCTTCAGCAATCTTTTTATCGCGGGCGTGGACTTCTAAAATACCCAGTCTGCCTTTGTAGCCGGGTAGGTCGACGGTGACCTGACGGTCGAAGCGACCGGGGCGCAGCAGGGCCGAGTCGAGTACGTCTGGGCGGTTGGTTGCCGCGATGATAATAATGCCGCTATTGCCCTCAAAGCCGTCCATTTCGGTGAGTAGCTGGTTGAGCGTTTGCTCTCGCTCGTCGTTACCCCCACCGATGCCCGTGCCTCGCTGACGGCCTACCGCGTCAATTTCGTCGATGAATACGATACAGGGCGCGTTCTCTTTGGCTTTTTTGAACAGGTCGCGGACGCGGGAAGCGCCGACCCCGACAAACATTTCGACAAATTCTGAGCCAGAGATACTGAAGAACGGGGTGCCTGCTTCGCCTGCGATCGCTTTAGCAAGCAGTGTTTTACCAGTACCCGGCGGGCCAACTAGCAAAACGCCTTTGGGAATGCGAGCGCCAATGGCTGTGAACCGCTCGGGATTTTTGAGGAAAGTCACAACTTCCTGGAGTTCTTCTTTGGCTTCGTCAATGCCCGCGACATCTTCAAACATGACGTCGGTTTTGGCTTCCATTTGGAAGCGGGCTTTAGAGCGGCCAAAGCTCATCGCACCGCCGCCGGAGTTTGCAGAGCGTCGCAGCAGCATGAGCATGGCAAACACCACCAGCATTGCTACGATGCCGGTGGTGACTAGGCTAGTGATGGCGCTGTTGTCGGCATTTCGGCTCACTTCCCAAGTCACATTGTTTGCAACCAGTCGCTCCTGCAGGTCGAGGTTGCGATCATTGGCAAATACTTTGACCTCGCGGGGCTTGTCCCCTTCTTTGTCAGATTTGAGCTGAACTCTAGCAATACCGTTAATTTGGTCGAGTTCTACTTCTCGAACTTCGCCGTTGTCAATTTTTTCTAGCAGCTCACTGTAAACCAGCTTTTCGTCATCTTCTGCAGTGTCTGTCGCTTCAGGGGTGTCGCCAGAGGTCTGGGCTGTGGTTGCCTGGGCTATCAGCTCATCGGTGTGGCTGGGCGTGGTCTGAGCGATCGCTACCGACTTCCCCAACCATCCTTGGGTCAGTAGCAGGGTAGCCGCAAGCGTGCTCACAGAGGCTGCGCCTAGCATTCGTCTCATAGGATTCGCGGAAGAAGATGACTGCTGCATGGAAGCTCGGATGTGGGATACATAACTGCAGCCTAGTCTAACCTTCTAGCTCAAGAACTGACCGGTTAAAGGGGGCTCAGTGTGAATTTCTAATTAAGTTTAGATGACTTAATCGGGGCTGTGCGAGTTGGAAGCGCTGTTAGGGTACCCAGTCGCCGGTGGGTTCTGTGCTTTGTATTGCATGCCCAAAGGCGAGTATGTAGCTGACATAGACCGCTGAGAGAAAGGCTAAGAAAGCGGCTATTCTAAGGGCTGTTTGTACCTGTATACCGCTTTGCTATCCGCACGGTTAGGGCTTACTGCCAGCAGACTCACTGCCAACAGACTCATTGCCTACGGACTTGACTGACTGCCCAATGACTTATTGCTTACGGAGCCTTTAGCTGTGTCTTTTAGTATCGTGATCACGACGTATAACCGGGTCGAGTTGCTCAAGCGAGCGATTCAATCTGCCTTCGACCAGACGGTGCCTTGCCAGGTGGTGGTGGTAGACAATGCCTCTACCGATGGCACCCAAGCCTATGTAGAAAGCTTGGCCGACCGAGTGGTATATGTCCGCAATGAGGTTAATGCCAACCATGCTGGCGCGGTGAATGCGGGGGTGGAGGCCGCTAGCGGCAAGTGGATAAAGCTGGTAGATGACGATGACTACCTGGCGGCTAACTGTATTGAGGTGATGGCTGAGGCGGTGGCGCTGCGATCGCAAGCTGTCATCTGCTCTTGTCAGGCGGCCCAAGTCGATACTGAGGGCAATGAGCTGAGCCTGACACCCACCACAGGCCCGGGCAAACTGTTCTACATTCCCCAAGCCGACATTCACTACGGCATGTTGCTAGAAGTTGTTCCCTTTGGCACCCCAATCCAAGTCGCTGTTCGGAGAGATGCCTTCTTAAAGTCGGGCGGCTGGGATCTCACCATGACTAGCTGCGACGATATCGACTCGTGGATTCGAGTGGCTGAATATGGCGATGCCCTCTTTATCAATCAGTGCCTGGCCTATCGCACAGTGTGGCCTGGCGGCTACGACCAAAAGATCGCGCTCCAACGCCGACTGAAGACCAATATGCTGATGAAAGAACGCATTTACCCGCGAATAAATCAGAAATACAAAGCCGACATTCCTACGCTGAACACTATAAACGACTATCTTCATCTGCATTGGGCGATTGTGGCGCTCAAGCAAAAGCAACTGGGTACTACGCTTTCTCTAGGGTTTCCAGCCGCGCTTTCTCCGGCGGCTTGGGGGTTGCTCAAGCAAGCGGTCGACTTTCGAAAGCAAAAGGCTGCCGCACCTATCGAAAAAATTGCGCTGGCATAGTTTGAAGACGGGTGGCTTTAATAAAGTGCTGATTTTAGAGGGCGCTGTGCATTAGATGGCCAGAACTAGGCTATAGTGTGAGATCTGCAAAGTAGTTTAGTTGGAGAAATAATGTCTCGATATAGAGGTCCTCGCCTAAGAGTGGTACGCCGCTT
>JBCBIK010000068.1:0-23127 GCA_038524545.1 Cyanobacteria bacterium J06623_4
CGTTTACTGTCGTAGAGGCAGTTGCCTTCAAGCGCAGCTGTCAAGAAGCCTTCGAACAAGATCCAAATATCAAAGAGGTGGTGATAGATTTTTCTAACACGCACTTTATCGATAGCAGCGGTATCGGCGCGCTGGTGATTTGCCATAAGCTATGCCTGAAGAAATCGGCTCAAATGCGGCTTGTCAAGGTGCCGCCTCAGGTCATGATGGCCCTGTCGCTCACTGAGTTAGACAAGGTTTTTTCGATTGAGCAGGCTGTGGATGAAAGGACTGCGATCGCGCCAGCCGCACTCCCCCAAGCCAAAGTTCAAAACGTCTTAGAAAATCTGCCCGACACCCATCCCTCCGTTCGCTCCAAGACAAAACGGGCAATCGATATTTTGGGTGCGCTTGTCGGCCTAAGCATCACAGCCGTCCTGTTCGTCGTTGTCGGCTATTTGATCAAGCGAGAAGATGGCGGGCCTATCTTTTTTGCTCAGACCCGCTGCTCTTGGATGGGCAAGCGCTTCACCATTTGGAAATTTCGCTCCATGGTGGTGGATGCCGAGGCCCGCAAGAAAGAGGTCGCTAATAAAGTAGAAGGACCTCTTTTCAAGAACGACAACGATCCTCGCATTACCCGAGTGGGTCGTTTCCTCAGGCGCACCAGCCTAGACGAATTCCCCCAGTTTTGGAATGTTCTCAAAGGCGACATGAGCCTAGTGGGTACCCGTCCTCCCACCCCAGATGAAATTGAGCAGTACGAAGTCCCCCAGTGGCAGCGGCTCAACGTAAAACCGGGCATGACCGGTGAATGGCAGGTAAACGGTCGCTCCTCGGTCACCAAATTCGAAGATGTGATTCAGCTAGATTTGCAGTACCAGCGTAAGTGGAGCCTCCTCTACGACATTCAGCTCATTCTAAAAACCGTCTGGGTGCTCTTTAGCAAAGACTCTGGCGCAATGTAGAGATTGTGTGAGCCTTTCTGGCGTGGGCGATCGCTCCGAAAACGGCTTGAGACATTACAAAATCATCGCGCAATTGGACCTGAATCCGACACAATGGGGAGGGCCTTTTTCCGGCACTGCCGAGGCTGTTCCCTTTCGGAGAAAAGCCGGAAAAAAGACTCACAAACGGTTCTTAAACGCTAGGCGCATGCTTGCAAATGTACTTGCTGTGCTGCTAGGTATTGGCAGCTTTATTTTTTATCTAGCCGCCTTCTTTTATCCGGAGGTGCATCGCCGCTCAGACTTTTTGTGGAGTGGCCTAGGTATGTTTTACGCAGTAGTTCTGTGGTTTTGCGCTGAGCAAATGACGCCAGCTATCCTGCTTGGCCAGCTAACTTCGGTCATCCTACTCATGGGGCTTGGCTGGCAAACCCTCACTGTCAGACGCCAAAAAACGCCTGTGTACCAACAAACCCCCGTCGTGCTTACGCCCGAAGTCGTCGGCGACTGGGCCAAAAGCAAACTCAATCAGCTGCGCATCGCCCCAAAAGAAACCATTCGACCTCAGCTACAAAACCGCACCCTCAGCGCAGCCACCACAGAGCGCCTACGGCAAAATTTAGACCCCCGCCGCCGTCCAACCTATGACTACGAATTTGTGGAAGACGGCATTATGCAAGCCGCTCCCGAAATGTTGCCAGTCGCTGTAGGCCTCTCAGAAAGCAAGCCGCTTTCTCCCTCGGAGGACAGCGGGACACCCCCCCTCGTCGCGCCCCCTTCTGTAGAAGCAGAAGTCTTGCAAGCAATCCCGGCTCCGCCGATAGCCGAGACGCCATCTGCCGACCCGATATCATCAGAGTCAGAGCCAGCAGACACGATTCAGGTAGGCACTACGACAGAGCCTGAAAGCATTTCATCTGAAAATGAGCCTTCAGAAGAATGGGACGATCTGTTTGAACCCGATAGCAGTCTTGAAAGTCCAGCTATCTCAACATCTGAGGCGGAAAGTGTTCCTGACCTCATGTCTCCTCCTGCCAGACAGAAGCCATCTCTGCTAGCAACACCCCTTATTTTGCTGGGGTGGATAAAAGATGTTGCGGCCTCTTTGACAAAACCCAAACCCTCCAAACCCGTTATCGACATTCCACCCAGAGTTGCCACGACTACTGAAAATTCAATAGAAGAAGAACCCTCAGAGCCCATCCCTGACTCACCGGATGCGGCCTCCGAGGAGGAGGTGCCGGATGCTGCCGTTGACCGTGTAGAAGTGGATAGTCGTGTAGAAGTGGATAGTGATGATGGCTGGGAGGAGAGCAATTGGGATGATTGACTTGAAGCAAACCAAACTTCAAGGCAGAATGACCTAATCTGCTAACGCTTGGCGTCTGAAGTATTCGAGCAGCCCTAACCCAACGCACAACGTAACCCGCCGTGAGTGAATCCAAAAGCTACAAAGAAACCGTCCTGCTCCCTCAGACCGAATTTAGTATGCGGGCAAATGCGGTGAAGCGTGAGCCTGAACTGCAGGCCTACTGGCAGGAGAAAAGGCTCTACGAAAAGCTGGCAAAAGAAAACCCCGGCGAGCCCTTCATCCTTCACGATGGCCCGCCCTACGCAAATGGCGACCTGCACATGGGTCACGCGTTGAACAAAATTTTAAAAGACATCATCAACAAATATCAGACCCTGAAAGGGCGCAAGGTTCGCTACGTCCCTGGCTGGGACTGCCATGGCCTGCCGATTGAGCTGAAAGTGTTGCAAAAGCTCAAATCCTCTGTACGACGTGAGCTTACGCCTATTTCGTTGCGGCAGAAGGCAAAAGACTTTGCGTTAGATACTGTGCAAAAGCAGAGCACGGGCTTTCAGCGCTACGGGGTGTGGGGCGATTGGGAGCATCCCTACATGACCCTGCAACCTGAGTATGAAGCAGCTCAGCTCGGCGTATTCGGCAAAATGGTTGAGAATGGCTATGTTTACAGAGGATTGCGTTCTGTGCACTGGAGCCCCTCCTCACAGACGGCGCTTGCCGAAGCGGAGCTGGAGTACCCCGAAGATCATGTCTCTCCTAGTATCTACATCGCCTTTCCGGTAGAAACTGTTTCTGACGCCGCTAAAGCGACCCTTTCTCCTTACACAGAGAGTCTAGGGGTTGCTATCTGGACAACGACGCCTTGGACCATTCCGGCGAATGTAGCTGTTGCCGTCAACCCTGATTTGACCTACGCCGTTGTAGAAAGTAAGTCTGGTGAGCCTTTTCAATACTTGATTGTGGCGAAAGAGCTTGCAGAGAAGCTCTCGGAAACGTTTGGCAGTGGGCTCACCGTCGTTGCTGAGCTAAAGGGCAATGCTTTAGCGGGCTCTACTTACCGCCATCCACTGGCTGAAAAGGATGAGGCCTTTGACCGGGTGAGCCCCATTGTGATTGGTGGCGACTACGTTACGACTGAGTCTGGGACGGGGCTTGTGCATACGGCACCTGGGCATGGTCAGGAAGACTTTGCGGTTGGTCAACGAGAAAATTTGCCAATTTTGTGTCCGGTAGATGAGCGGGGCAATTTTACCGCTGAGGCTGGTTCGTTTGAGGGCTTGAACGTTCTCAAGACTGCGAATGACGTGATTATTGAAGCGCTGACTGAGGAAAAAGTACTGCTGAAGCACGAACCCTACGCGCACAAGTACCCCTACGACTGGCGAACGAAAAAGCCGGTGATTTATCGGGCGACGGAACAGTGGTTTGCTTCGGTAAAAGGGTTTGTCGGCGAGGCGCTAGAGGCAATTGATGAGGTGACATGGATTCCGGCGCAGGGTAAGAACCGGATTACCTCTATGGTCTCTGAGCGCTCTGACTGGTGCATTTCGCGGCAGCGGAGCTGGGGGGTGCCTATTCCGGTTTTTTATGAGGCGGAAACGGGTGAGCCGCTGATGACTCAGGAGACGATTGCCCATGTGCAAGCGATTGTGGCTGAGAAAGGGGCTGATGCCTGGTGGGAACTCAGTGAAACCGAGCTACTGCCAGAGCCCTACCGCAGCGATGGGAAAACCTATGTGAAAGGCACCGACACCATGGATGTGTGGTTTGACTCAGGGTCTTCTTGGGCCTCTGTCGTGAAGCAAAGGGAAGGCCTTGAGTATCCGGCAGAGATTTACCTAGAAGGGTCTGATCAGCATCGCGGATGGTTTCAGTCGAGCCTGCTCACAAGCGTTGCGACGAGCGGGCAGGCTCCTTATCGCAAGGTGCTAACCCATGGCTACGTGCTAGATGAAAATGGCCGCAAGATGAGCAAGTCTTTGGGGAACGGTGTGGACCCGAAGGTGATTATTGAGGGGGGTAATAACAAGAAGCAGGAGCCACCCTACGGCGCGGATGTGCTCAGGCTGTGGGTCTCTTCAGTCGATTACTCGGGTGATATGCGGCTGGGCATGCGCAACGTGAAGCAGATGTCGGATGTGTATCGCAAGATTCGCAATACGGCTCGGTTCTTGCTGGGCAATCTTTACGATTTTGACCCGGCGAAGGATGCGGTCCCCTACGAAGACCTGCCTGATTTGGACAAGTACATGCTCCACCGGATGACGGAGGTGTTTGCTGATGTCGAGTCGGCGTTTGAGTCGTATCAGTTTTTCCAGTTTTTCCAGACCGTGCAGAATTTTTGTGTGGTGGATCTGTCGAACTTTTACTTGGATATTGCGAAAGACAGGCTGTATATCAGCTCGGCGGACTCGCCCCGGCGGCGCAGCTGCCAGACGGTGCTAGCTGTCGCAATCGAGAGTTTGGCAAAAGCGATCGCACCCGTGCTGGTCCATATGGCTGAAGACATTTGGCAGTCACTACCATATGAAACTCCTGCCGAATCAGTGTTTGAATCTGGCTGGGTCTTTCTGGATGAGCGCTGGCAGCGGCCTGACCTAGTCGAACTGTGGACGCAGCTGCGGACATTACGCGATGAGGCCAATACGGTTTTGGAGCAGGCCCGCACCGACAAGTCGATTGGCTCTTCTTTGGAAGCGAAGCTGAAGCTGTACGTATCGGATGCGGACTTGCGCGCTCGGCTGGAGACGATGAACCCGTCAAACAGCACAGCCGCTGACTCTAACCGGGTTGATGAACTACGCTATTTGTTCTTGGTTTCACAGGTGGAGCTGGTAGAGAGTGCTGATACGTTGCAAGGGGCGAAATACGCTTCGACTGCTGAGGGACGGGCGATCACAGTTGTCGACGCAGCGGGTAAAAAGTGCGATCGCTGCTGGAACTACTCTACCCACGTGGGCGAATCGGCAGAGGACCCGACGATTTGCGATCGCTGCGTAGCTGCCCTAGCAGGTCAATTCTAAGCAAGGCAGTACCGGATAGAACAAATCTTATCTGTCTACTAGCTTAGACGGATGGGTTTGTGCGCAAGCAATTGCACCTGCTTTTAGCAGTTTCAAACAAATCCATGAAGCTTCGGGCTCAACCTGAAGCCGGTGCGAGCAATTAGATAGACATCGTCGTCTAGCTATAGCAGAAGCACAAAGAATGGGTATTGGAATCAAGGACGTTGCAAACAGTTGTTTTGGGCGCTGGCCCTGCAGGTCTCAGCGCCGCGTACGAACTTGCTCAGCACCATAGGCCGGTAACGGTGCTAGAGCAAAGTAAACATGTGGGTGGCCTGGCTCGAACCGAGCACTATCAAGATTGCTGCATTGATTTTGGTTGGGGGAGCCTGAGCGGGCACTGCGGACAGAATGAACAGAATGCACAGGATGAGTCGGTAGAGGACGCGCGCCAGCTTTGGCATGAGCTGGCGGGTGAGGCGTGGGTGGATATTGAGGTGCGATCGCGCATTCACTACCGCCATCGACTGTTTGAGCATCCTCTCTCGTTTACCAATGCGTTCAAGCATCTTGGCCCCATCGATATTAGCCTTGCTGGGCTAAGCTATCTCAAGCACCAATTCACCGCCCAGCAGCACCCTGAGCAAGTACCCCAAACCGCTGGCGCGTGGATAGACAACCAGTTTGGCCCCCATCTCAATCGCATTTTTTTTGATGCTTATTTTCAAAAAGTATGGGGACGCAGCGGTCAGCAGCTTTCCCACCGCTGCGCCAGTCAACTACTCAGCCAGCAAAGCCGCAAATCGAAATCTCTCATACAAGCGGCATCAGCGATGTTTCTGGGCGGTCAAGTCCCTACCGTTCGGCACCCAAAGCAAGGAGCGGGGCAGATTTGGGAAACGTGTAGGAAACGTTTTGAAGCGGCTGATGGCAATGTTTTTCTGGACACTCAACTGCTGAAACTTGAGCACACTGATTGTCGGATAACTCAAGCGATCACAACTCATGACAGCGTCCTCCAAACCATCCCGATAAGCAACCTAGTGTCTAGTCTGCCGCTCTCAGAACTTACCGCTCGTCTGAATGCGCCTGTAGAGATACAGCAGGCGGCGCGACGGCTGCAACACCGCCACCTGCTACAAGTCGCGCTCATTTTAGATATCAAAGACCTCTTCCCTGAGCAGTGGCTGTACGTTCACTGTCCTGCGGTGAACGTCAGCCGCATTCAAAATTTCAAGAACTGGAGCCCAGCGATGGTCGCTAACTCAGCTCTCACCTGCCTGGGTCTGACCTATTTCTGCAGCGAAGAAGATGCGCTCTGGCATATGGACTCACCTAAATTACTGAAAATAGCCAGCCAAGAACTTGTGGAACTGGGTCTCATTCCCAATTTGGAGCCAATACTATCTGGCACCGTAATGCGCCAACCGTACGCCTATCCTATCTACACTCCCGACACACTTCAGCCTGAAGCCATTGTGCAGGACTACCTATCACGCTTTGAAAATCTACAAACCGTGGGCCGTAGCGGACAGCATCATTCCGGATCGCTGGAGACCTGTGTGCTCAGTGGCCAACTGGCGGCCAAAAAGATTTTGGAAAACCCTGTCACAGCACCTCGTAATGTCCTTACGTCTCCCGTTACGACTGACTATGTTCAATAAGAACGCTACGTACGATTTCCTGATGCGATTTCACCGTCTCGTTCAGCTAGCCACCTTTGCACATCCGCCAAACTAGAAAAATCAAGAACCGCTTCACCCAGTTTCTCAACATCCGATTCAGTCAGCTTGCCAACCTCAGCCGTCACATCATCAGGCAGCTGACCAAAAAGCTTCCCGAGCTGTCGCAAAATAAGCTTAACCTGCTCTTCCTGACGGATTTCTCTGTACAGCCGAGTTTCTTTGACTGAAATATCTAACATCTCGTGTATTTCCCTCTTGCTCAGTTGCTCAAACTTGTATGAGATCACTGTCGCGATTAGCCCTATGATGACACGGCTTTCATCCGCTGATTTCTCTTGTTTTGCTCGTTTTCAGAGTATTGGGAGATGGCTTCAACAATTCATAGAGCCATTAACAAAGCTCTATCAAAAAAACACCTGACGACAGTAACGTGGAGCATTTCATGTAACGCTACGCTGCGCTGCGTAAACATTGATAGCTGCATGTAAATAAAGCCTACAAAAAGAGGTGCTTCAGCTAAAAAAGACCCTTTAACAAATAGTTAGGGCGTAGCATTGCCTAGTAGAGAAGAATTGTACTGCGAGAGAAAAGCAAAATATGGCGCTAGAGCCTTGTACAAAACAGTCTGCTGAGACGAATCCCGCTGAGAAGCCTCTTGCTGGGAAGAACCTTGCTGAGAAAACAAGTACTTCGCCGCCTGTGCTCAAAGAGCGGGGACAGCGAGAAGTCTTTTGTGGCCTCACCGGTATCGTGTGGTTACACCGAAAAATGCAGGATGCTTTTTTCTTGGTCGTCGGCTCTCGGACGTGCGCTCATCTCATTCAGTCTGCCGCTGGAGTGATGATTTTTGCTGAGCCTAGGTTTGGAACAGCCATTTTGGGTGAGCGTGACTTGGCTGGGCTCGTCGATGCCAATGAGGAACTGGAGCGGGTTGTCGAAGAGCTGTTGATGCGTCGGCCAGATATCAGCACGCTGTTTTTGGTGGGGTCTTGCCCTTCTGAAGTGATCAAGCTGGACCTGGCGAAAGCGGCTGAAAAGCTGAATCATCGTCACTTTCCAAAGGTGCGGGTCTTAAACTATTCGGGTAGCGGGATTGAGACGACCTTTACCCAAGGTGAAGATGCCTGCCTCGCTTCGATGGTGCCGGTTTTGCCTGAAAAAACATCAGCAGAAGCCGAACTGCTGATTGTCGGTAGCCTGGCAGATGTGGTGGAAGATCAGTTCCGGCGTCTCTTGGGCCAGATGGGCATTCACCAGGTGGCTTTCTTTCCGCCGCGCCGGGCCGCTGAACTGCCAGCTGTCGGAAAAGGGACGAAGCTTTTGATTGCGCAGCCTTTTCTCAGCGAGACGACGAGATTGCTCATGCGTAGAGGGGCAGAGCTGCTGCGATCGCCTTACCCCTTCGGCATAGATGGAACAACTGCTTGGCTAAGCGCTGCTGCTAACGCCTGGGAGATTGAGCGATCGCAGTTCGAATCGGCGATCGCACCTGCTGTCGCTAGGGCACAGCAAGGCCTTGCACGCTACCGAGACATTCTCGCTGGCCGCAGCGCCTTTCTCTTCCCAGATTCCCAGTTAGAAATTCCCCTGGCCCGGTTTCTCTCTCAGGAATGTGGCATGAACTTGATTGAGGTGGGCACCCCCTATATTGATCGGATGCTGCTGGAGGCGGAAATAGACTTGCTGCCAGAGGGCACTGCTCTCTCCGAAGGCCAAGATGTCGAAAAGCAGCTCGACCGTTGTCGTCAAGCCCGACCAGACATCACGGTTTGTGGGCTCGGGCTAGCAAACCCCTTAGAAGCTGAAGGGCTATCGACCAAATGGTCTATAGAACTGGTCTTCTCTCCTTTGCATGGCTACGACCAAGTTGGCGATTTGGCCGAGCTATTCGTCCGCTCTACCGAACGGCGAAGACGTCTGACCCTCTAGCTACCAGAGTGATCGCACTTATCCTGCACCGCTTCGACTCACACAATTACCCCCTCTCACTTTCCTATGGAACTTACTCTCTGGACCTATGAAGGGCCCCCCCATGTCGGCACGATGCGTATTGCCACGTCTATGGAAGGTGTGCATTATGTTCTCCATGCGCCCCAAGGAGATACCTACGCCGACCTGCTGTTCACCATGATCGAGCGCCGCGATCAGCGTCCCCCGGTGACCTACACCACCTTTCAGGCGAGGGACCTTGGCGGCGATACGGCTGAGATGGTCAAGACCTCTGTTAGAGAAGCCTATGAGCGCTTTCAGCCTCAGGTCATGCTGGTTGGAGAAAGCTGTACTGCTGAGCTGATTCAAGACCAGCCTGGTTCGCTGGCGCAGAGCATGGGCTTACCGGTCCCCGTGGTGAGTTTGGAGCTGCCAGCCTACTCCAAGAAAGAGAATTGGGGGGCCAGTGAGACGCTCTACCATTTGGTGCGATCGCTCCTCCTTTCTGCGGCCCTACCACCTGGCACCCAGCGCCCTGAGCGCGACCCCGATGTTCGACCCAAGGCAAACCTAATCGGCCCAACGGCCCTCGGGTTCCGCTGCCGAGACGACATTCAAGAAGTGCTCAAGCTGCTGGCCGAAATCGGCGTAGATGCCAATGTGATTGCTCCCTTAGGCGCAACTCCTGATGACCTAATGCGCATCCCCGATGCAGATTTCAATATCTGTCTCTACCCCGAAATTGCCCAGACGACCTGCGACTGGCTGAAGCGGAATTTTGATCAGCCCACGGTGAAAACAGTGCCAATTGGCGTTGGTGCTACCCGAGACTTTATTGCTGAAATTGGGGAAATCGCAGGGATTGATGTGAGCGGTGTGCTGCGCCGTTCACAGACGGAGACGCTTGGAAATTGGAATGCTGCTCGCCTTGTATCTGCGGCCATGCCGGGGGCATCTCGACTGCCCTGGTATTCTCGTTCTGTCGATTCGACCTATCTCACTGGGAAGCGGGTGTTCATTTTTGGGGATGCTACCCATGCGATCGCTGCTGCCAGAATTGCGACTGAGGAGCTTGGCTTCACGCTGGTGGGCATTGGCACCTACAGCCGTAAGTTTGCCCGGCAGGTGCGAGCCGTTGCCAAGCAGCATGGTGTGGAGGCTGTCATTAGTGACGACTATTTGGCGGTTGAGCAGGCCGTTGCCGAGGCTGCCCCGGAACTCGTTCTCGGCACCCAGATGGAGCGGCACATTGCCAAGCGGCTCGGCATCCCCTGCGCGGTGATTTCTACGCCGATACACGTGCAGGATGTGCCCGCTCGCTACTCTCCCCAGATGGGCTGGGAAGGTGCCAATGTCATTTTTGATGATTGGGTGCACCCGCTGATGATGGGGCTAGAAGAGCATCTGATTGGCATGTTTAGAGAGGACTTTGAATTTGCGGAAGGGCATATGAGTCACTTGCATACTGCGCCGCATGGCATGCAGGCAGGAGACATGGAATCGAACGATGCTGGGATGGAACACAGCAACCCCGCGCCGGTCGCCAACGCTGATACAAAGACACTGGCCACTGAGCCTCATGCCGACGAGCAAGCTGCTGAAAAAGTCCCTGCCGCGCCGAGCTGGAGTGCGGACGGGCTGGCCGAACTCAAGAAGATTCCCTTCTTTGTGCGGGGCAAAGTGAAGCGAAATACTGAAAAATTTGCCAGCGATCGCGGTATTGCTGACATCACCGTAGACACCCTTTATGAAGCCAAAGCCGCCATCGGCAAATAGGCAAACAACAGAGACCCTTCAGTCAATTCTCATCCACTATCCCTTCAAACCCCTTAACCCCAACCTTTACTCAACTTAATCAGGAGATTTTATCGTGGTAGTTTCTAACAACCTTCGCCCCAATATCGTCAACCAAGGTGCCGACGGCGAAGGCAGCGTCCAGGTCCACCAGGACCCTTCAATGAAAATTGATTCTGGCGCGCTCGTCATTGCGGTGTACGGAAAAGGCGGCATTGGCAAATCCACCACCTCTTCAAATCTCTCGGCGGCCTTCTCTCGGCTTGGCAAGCGCGTGCTTCAAATCGGCTGTGACCCAAAGCACGACAGCACCTTCACCCTGACGAAAAAAATGGTGCCCACGGTCATCGATGTTCTAGAATCTGTTGATTTTCACTCCGAAGAGCTGCAGACCGACGACTTCATGTTTGAAGGGTATAACGGCGTCATGTGCATTGAATCGGGTGGTCCACCGGCAGGAACGGGTTGCGGCGGCTATGTGACTGGGCAAACGGTCAAACTGCTCAAGGAGCATCACCTGTTTGAAGATACGGACGTGGTGATTTTCGATGTGCTTGGGGATGTGGTGTGTGGTGGGTTTGCAGCTCCTTTGCAGCATGCGCATTACTGCCTCATCGTCACTGCCAATGACTTTGACTCCATTTTTGCAATGAACCGGATTGTTGCGGCTATTCAGGCAAAGGCAAAGAACTACAAAGTGCGCCTAGGAGGCATCATTGCCAACCGCAGTGAAGACACTGACCAAATCGACAAGTTCAACGAGCGGGTTGGCCTCAAGACGCTGGCTCATTTTCGGACCGTGGATGCCATCCGTCGCAGCCGCCTGAAAAAATGCACCGTGTTTGAAATGGACCCGGAGCCCGAAGTCGTGGAAGTGCAAAAGGAATATCTCAAGCTTGCCAAAGGCATGATAGAAGATGCTAGACCCTTGGAAGTCACGCCGCTAAAAGATCGTGAAATCTTTGATTTGCTTGGGTTTGAGTAATGGGTTTGAAGATATTTAACGTTGAGCGTTAGTAATTGTCTTTAAAAGAGAAGAAGGGACGCATTTCGGTGCGCCCCTTCTTCTCTTTTAAAGGTGCTTTGAGTTAGACGCATCTGGATTCTCAGCTTCGTGAATTAGACAAATGCTAGGACAGAAAAACAGCTGCAAACACCAAATTTTAGCGTCTGTTTAACCGACCTTTAACCTGAATGATTTGCGCCCGTATTATTGTAATTCCGGTGTGATAGATGCGACATTTTCTCGTATTTTTCGCATCGAGTTACCAGTAAACGAAAGGGTTTAGAAGCTTTTGAAGCCTTGCCTTTTTGTTTTTGCATTTGTCAGAGAATTTTCTGGAAGATTTGACAGCGCAGGGTGGTGTAAGCCAAATGAAAAAGCGGGTAATCTTTATCATTTTGGACGGGCTGCGGTTTGATGTGGCGGGTCGGTCGATGGGGTATTTGGCTCATTTGGTGGAGAGTAAGCAGGCAAGCTTTTTTAAGGTGAAGGCTGAGCTGCCGACGCTCTCTCGGCCTTTGTATGAGGTGCTGCTGACTGGTGTTCCTGCTTCTACCAGCGGTATTACGGCCAATGAGGTTGCCCGGCTCTCTCACCAAGTGAGTGTGTTTCACCTGGCAGTACAGCAGGGGCTGACAACAGCGGCGGCGGCTTACCACTGGTTTAGCGAACTCTACAACAGTGCGCCCTTTGACCCGTTTACAGAAAGAGAGCAGCATTCGGAAGCAAATCCTATCCAGCATGGCAAGTTTTACTTTGCCGATGACTATCCAGACTCTCACCTATTCGCCGATGCGGAGGTCCTGCGGCTGAACTGGCAGCCAGATTTTATGCTGGTGCATCCCATGGGTATTGACTACACCGGACATCGGTTTGGGGGAGAATCGGCGGCATATCGTAATGCAGCGATCGCAACGGATAGCCTGCTTGCCCAATACATTCCGCGCTGGCTGGAAGCGGGCTACACCCTGGTCATTACTGCCGACCACGGGATGAACGCAGACAAATCTCACGGTGGTCTCTCTCCGGATGTGAGAGAGGTGCCGCTATTTTGCATGGGTCCAGACTTTGAAGCGACTACGCCGCAAAACGAGCGGCATTTAGAAGGGATTCCTCAGCTAGCGATCGCACCACTACTCTGTCGCCTACTGGGCATTCCCACCACCGATGCCATGCAGACCGTCCCGGTTCCCTGGCTACGACAAAAAAGTTTCGCTCCAGCAGACTAATCCTCTGGCAACCCACCCACATCACACCTCACATTGAAACTTGTTCTATAAACCTTGAAACAGTCATGAAACGCCCCTTTTACCTACGGAAACGCTCGTCTAAGCAGGCACTGGCAACGGCGATCGCAGCTGCTCTTACTCTTGTCAGTTGCAGCTCTGTTCCCACCCCCACCACGCCGACCAGCAACGCCGATAGCAACACCACTGCCACCGCCGACCGACCGGAAGGTAGCTGCCCTGCCGCCACCCTGGCAGCGCCTCAGTCTGTCGGTTCAGGCACCTATCCCCAACAGTTCAACCTGGAAGAATACGAGCAGGCTGCTGACTGTGAGCTGACCTTTGCGGCCAACCCCGAAATCGAAAACCTCAACGGGCAAATTGCAGGCAACGACAAACTTCCGGCCATAGAAGAGAGACTTCCAGAAGAGCCGCTAGTGGTAATGCCATACGAAGAAATTGGCACTTACGGCGGCACGCTCACCGGCCTCTCAAAAGCAACAGAAGCGGGAACTTCCGATCTTCTATCGGTGCGGCACGTAAATCTGTTTCGCTATGCAGACGACCTCAAGACCATCGTGCCCAATGTTGCGAAAGACTTTGAGTGGAACGATGACTACACGGTGCTGACTGTCACGCTGCGCAAGGGCCACAAATGGTCTGATGGTGAGCCCTTTACCGCTGAGGACATTGTCTTCTGGTACGACAATGTGCTTTCTAATGAAACGCTTTACAGCGAGGGCATTCCAGACCGCTTTCAGGTTGGGGGAGAGCCCATGCAGGTAGAGGCGGTGGATGATACTACAGTGACCTTTACCCTGGCAGAAGCGAAGCCTGGCTTGACGTCACTGTTTGCAACAGACTACGCCCAACCCTTTCTGCCGAAGCACTTTTTGGGTAAGTTTCACCCGGATGCGGATGCCAATGCTGAGAAAAATGCCAAAGATGCAGGGTTTGAAAGCTGGGATGAAGCGGTCAACTTTTACTACGGCAGTAGCGACTGGAAAGATGTGCCTTCTCCGCTGCTGAAAGATGCTGAAAAGGCAAGCGCTTTGGACCGGGCAGTGATGCCAACGCTGGAGTCTTACATTCTCATTGAAGATACAACAGAAGGCCGTCAGCTCGTTGCTAATCCCTACTTTCACCAGGTCGACACGATTGGTCAGCAGCTGCCCTACATCAGCCAGATTGATGAGCTGTATGTTCCTGAAAAAGAGGTCCAAAATCTCAAACTCTCGAACGGCGAAGTGGTGTACAAAACGCAGGCTGTCTTTGCCGATGATTTGCCGGTGCTGCAGCAAAATGAATCCCAGGGCGACTACACCGTAGATGTTGTGCCTACTGTGGGTGAGTCGATGGTGGTGTATTCATTTAATGTGAACCACAAGGATGAGGAGCTTCGCGATATCTTTGGTGACTTGCGCTTTCGGGAGGCGGCTAGCCAGGCGCTCAATCGTGAGGAGATGAATGAGCTGGTGTACTTTGGCCTGGGTACGCCTTCTCAGTACACTGCCTTTGAGCAGGGCACGACGAACTTTGTCTCGGATAAGCAGAAGAACTATCTGGCGAAGTACGACGCTGCAAAAGCCAATAGGCTGCTGGATGAGATGGGCTTGGAGGATAAGGACGGCGACGGTAAGCGCGATCGCCCAGATGGCAGTCCGCTAACGATCAATCTTCAGTTTTCTACCCAGGGTGGCCCTGTCAAAATGCACGAACTTTTCGCGCAGTATCTAGACGATGTTGGCCTCAATGTTCAGCTTAGGGAAGTAACTTCGGATGAGTACCGTGCGAGCCAGTCGGCAAACGATCTAGACGTCATGACTTGGACGAAGGCCTATCCTTCTTCTACGTTGGTCGGCTCCCGGGAGCCCTTCGTGCCGCCCTTTGGCGATCCGTTTGGCCTGAGCAATGGCCACTTGTGGGCCAAGTACCTAGAGACCGATGGCGCTGAGGGGATTGCCCCGCCGGACTGGGTTGCCACGCTGGATGAAAAGTCTGGTGAGTTTCAGCAGTACGAGCTGGGTACGCCAGAATCTGACAAGCTCGGCGCTGAAATTGTGGATCTGGTGCAGACGGATTTGCTGTTTATCGGTACGGTGGCGAACCCCGCTGAACCGGTGTATCGTCGCAATGACTTAGGCAACTTCAAGTCGTTCACAGCCAAAAGCTACAACTACTACTGGGCCTACCCCTACCGGCCCACGCAGTGGTTCTTGAAGCAGTAGGTAGAAAGGTCTCCGGGGGCACAATCGATTCATCGAAGCCCCCATCGCGATTTTCTGTCCTAGAATTTTTCGCAGGTGCGGAAGGTAGATTTTGACTTCTGCGCCTTCGGGCATTATTCTCTGTGCGCATCTATCAGAAACGGCTGGAAGCGCTCATTAAGCTTCGTGCTTCCGGTTTCTTATCCACTGGAAAAGAACCCAACCAACCAGCAAAGCTGCCAGCGAAATCAGCACAACTTTGCTGATAGGGCCTAAAAATTCGGCAACCCTGTCGTAGTTTTCGCCAAGTAGAAAGCCTGCCCAGGCAAGGAACGTAATCCAAACCACTGAGCCTAAGGTGGAAAAGAGCAAAAAGTTGAACATAGGCATGTTTGCGATACCTGCAGGCACTGAAATATAGGTGCGAATGCCTGGTACTAGGCGACCTAGGCCAATGGCCCAGTATCCGCCCCGCTTTGAGAACCATTGTTGGGTCGCCAGCACTTCATGGCTTGATACGCCTAGCCACTTGCCATAGCGATCTGCTAGGGAGCAAATCCTCTCTATGCCAAAGATTTGACCGATGTAGTACCAGACGAGGCCACCTAGCACGGAGCCCACTGTGCCCGAAATGATTGCACCTAGCATGTCCATTTCGCCTCGGGCGGCTGCGAACCCCGCAAGCGGCATGATCAGCTCCGAGGGAATGGGTGGGATGACATTTTCTAGGATCATGAGGAAGGCGATGCCCCAGTATCCAAAAAGCGCGATCGCACTCGTAACCTGTTCTGCAATGTCCAAAGATTTTACGCTGCGCTGCTAAACGTAGAAAGATCGATCCCTAGCGTATCAATTTCATTTGTGCTTCCGACTCTACCGATCAGCACATTTGCTTAGCCTCAAGTCCATTCTTTAGCCTGACGTAGCCCTAGGCCGCCTTTTCAAAAAACATTAGATGCTGCTGCGGCAACCGGTCATCTGTTTTTATCCAGGTTAGACCCGCTGCTGAGAGTTCTTTCTTCACCTGCTTTTGAGACATTTTGTGGTGCTTTTTGATTAGGACTAGCGGATTTTCTGCGCGGTATTCTGCCAGCACGACTTGGCCACCGGGCTTAAGCGCTTTTACGATACCTGCCATCATTTCTGCTGGATAGGCAAACTCATGGTAGGCATCGAACATCACAGCCATATCGATACTTTCTGCCGGTAAGTTTGGGTCTGCTTCAGTGCCCAACACAGTGTCTACATTGCCGACATTATATTTATCGCGTTCGGCTTCTAGCAGGGCCAGCATTTCTGGCTGCACATCTACTGCGAGCACTTTGCCCTCTCTCACCCAGCGAGCCAGCTGAAAGCTAATGTAGCCCAGCCCTGCGCCAATATCGGCAACGACGTCATCGCTTTCGAGCATGAGCGCATCAACGGCCATATCCGACCGTTCTTCTGTTGCTCGGCTCGGCCTAGCCAGCCAGTTTGCACCCTGATACCCCATCACGTTGGCAATTTCTCGCCCGTAGTAGACCTTGCCGATGCCATCCGAGCTTGGCTGCTTGTAGCTGTAGCTACTACCATCGACAGGGGCTGTGGCATTTGCACTGCAGCTCACGAGCAGCACGAGCAGCAGGCCAAGCTGCAGGCACGACCTCACAACCTGAGACAGCGTTTTGCGGGGAAAAAGCGCCATGGGAAACCGACGAAGAAACAACAGAGAATGCGAAAGCTTTCTCTATTGTGGACTATTTCGACGCGCTCCATTGGTCTTGGTTTTATTCGCCTGTGCCTGCAAACGCGACGTATCCACCAAGTGATATTAAGCCAACACCTGTTGTGATCCGTTGGCGTTTGCGAAGTCTGGGACTTTCTCTCAGCTTCTGGCCAATCGGCCCAGCTAGTGAGATTACTATCAAATCGACTAGCGTGTTTAGCAGAACAGAAATGGCGCCGAGTAACAAAAACTGAACTCGCTGAAACTCCTTGCTTTTGAGACACGTTACAAACCCGCAAAGCAAAAGCCTGCTTTTGTTTCATATGTCGTAATTGATGTCTATTAGTAGAGGTAATTGATGTCTGTCAGAGGGGAAGATTTTTGGAGCAAGCGAAAGCTGCTGATAAAGCTTGTCAGGCAAAGGATAAGCTCAGTATAGAGTTTGCCAATTTACTAACTCGTTAGGAAGTTCTACGCTCAAGGACGTCTGATCGTTGTACCAACGCAGAGGTGATAGAACGTTCCAAACGCTCTCCCTTTACAATCCTGCCATTGAAAACTTCATCGCTAAGAAGTGTAAGTAGCTACTATCGTTGTAGTTTTCTTTCTGCTAAGAGCTGTGTAGCCATCTCGGTACGAGAAGAGACTTCAAGCTTACGGAATATTTTCTTCAATGCTTGCTTGACAGAGTTCTCAGTAATCCAAAGCTCAGCGCCGACTTCTGCATTTTTCTTACCCAAAGAAACAAGCTCTGCTATCTGACGCTCACGAGCAGTCAGGCGTGCTGATAGGGGTGTTGCATCACTATCAGCAAAGTTTGTTGCGAAACTAGGAGATTGTTGGATTCGCACAGTCGCTGCCCATACCGATAGGTGTAGGCATAGCGCACTCACGTCAGCTAGATCTTTGGTGTTAAATGCAGGCTGAGACTTCTCGCGAGTGCAGCCCAGCACACCGACTAGCCGTCCCTTGGTAACGACCGGGCCTGCCATCACATGCCAATGATCCGGACGTGGGCAGATGATTTGCCAGGCTTTGGGCGAGGTTACAAGGCTTTCATGAACTGGGGCGTGTTGCTCAGCTAAATAGCGAGCAATCGGGTTACGTTCAGTTGAAAGAACGGTTTCTATCGCTTTCTTGAAAGTGGGATTTAGGTTGCGCTCTGCAGCAAGGATGCGGTCGAAGAAGAAAATGCCTGAGCGAGTGGCTGCGAAGTGTTTTCCAATTCTTGGTGCAACGTGCGATCGCAACCTATCTTCATCTGTCGCTTGGTTAATGGCTTGAAACAGGCCTTGCAACTGGCTTTTCATCTGACTTCTTATGCTTAAAGCAAGTGAGTACACTTCAAAAAGACTACCCGAACGTGGTCTAGGCATCGTCCGAGCTTCTCCCTATCGTAGATGGCATAGATGCTTACTGGCATCGTTCTAACCTCTTTAATCTGGAGAAAAAATGACTGAGCTAAGAACTAACTGGCCACGTTACGTTATCGGTATTGTCATATATCCCGGTATGACTACCTTAGATGTGATTGGCCCTCAAACAGTATTTGCTAGTTTGCCTAACGTTGAGATTCATCGCGTTTGGAAAACGCTAGAGCCCATCACAGGAGACGATGGCATGGTTATTGTGCCAGATACTACTTTTTCAGATTGTCCGCCTGTCGATGTCATCTGTATCGGCGGCGGTCGCGGACAAAGCGCAATTATAGATGACGCTGAGATACTCGATTTTCTAAAATCGCAGGGCGAACAAGCTAAATTCGTGACTTCTGTTTGCGGCGGCTCTGAATTTCTTGCCAAAGCAGGGCTACTTGAAGGCTATCGCGCAGCCACTCACTGGGCAGCACGCCCCTTGCTAGCTAAGTTGGGCGTTGAAGTTGGCACGGAGCGCGTCGTCGTTGATCGTAATCGGATGACAGGTGGCGGTGTCACAGCTGGAATTGATTTTGGGTTGGCAGTTGCCGAAGCGCTCTATGGTGAAGATATCGCCAAAATCAGCCAGCTTTTGATGGAATACGATCCAGCACCACCTTACGATGTAGGGTCACCGGAAAAAGCTGGCCCTGAGCTGGTACAAAAAGCGATGCAATATATGAGCCAGACAATGGGTGCTACGTTATGACGACTCATCACCCTTCTGAGCAGTTGACCATCGCAGCAGATGACTCGAAGAGATGGATTCAAGTGGGCTTCTTAGCATTGGCTATTCTATTCAACCTCTGCTTAGTGGCCCAGCTCCTAACCGTTGGCCTTGCTGTCTTTTCTGAAGCAAGCTGGTGGCAGGTTCATGTCTGGCTTGTTCGTGGATACGGAGGTGTGGCGGTGCTACTCCTATCGGGGACTTTTATAGCGTCTTTCCCAAAGCGGATTCAATTGCTAACGCAGGGGATAGTGATTTTGCTGCTCTTACAATTCGCAACAGCGCATATCCAGCAGCCACTGCCGCTAGGCGTCCTGCATCCGCTTTTCGGATTTACCCTGTTTACGACATCTACAACACTTGTTCATCGAGCTATGTCATTTGTGATGGGTGACTCAAAAAAGAAGAATCAAGACATATCGAACAGTCTTGGAACTTAGACCTTTTTATACCTTACTATCAGGGTGTCTCAATTTTGCCGTTGAGGTAGCGAAATCAGAGTGCGATCGCCAAACTCACATACGTAATCGAGCCGCCCTGTTCCATCACCACTATTGTCCATTACAGTCTGAAATATTTCTTGATAGTGATGCAATGCAAGTGATGATGTGAAACAACAGAGAAACTATGGATATGGAAGGGAGAATGGTATGACACTTTTAGGCGGCGTTGAAGCGGGCGGTACAAAGTTCGTTTGCGCAGTGGGCACCGGGCCAGACGACCTGCGAGCTGTTACCCGTATCCCGACAACCACGCCCGAGGAGACGCTGCCTCAAGTCGTCAAATTTTTCCGTCAGCAAATTGCTAAAGAAGGTGCGCTAGATGCGATCGGCATCGGCTCGTTTGGCCCAGTAGATGTTCGAGAAAAGTCTCCGACCTTTGGTTGGTTTCTAGATACGCCAAAACCAGGGTGGCAACAGATAGATTTTGCTGGTGTAATCAAGCGAGAGTTGGGCGTGCCGGTGGGGTTCGATACCGATGTCAACGCAGCTGCTTTGGGTGAGCACAGGTGGGGGAATGCGCAAGGGTTAGAGACGTTCATTTATCTAACTGTTGGGACAGGTATTGGGGGCGGCGGCGTTGTTGGCGGTAAGCCTATTCATGGCTTGTTGCATCCTGAAATGGGCCACATTTTGATTCCCCACGACTTGAGCGTCGATCCTTTTCCGGGCAGCTGCCCTTTCCATAAAGATTGCTTGGAAGGCTTAGCGTCAGGATTTGCTATGGAAAAACGATGGGGGCAAAAGGGAGCCTCTCTGCCTGAAGACCATCCGGCTTGGGCCTTAGAAGCTAGCTATCTAGCAACGGGCCTAGTAAATTTTATTTTGATGCTGTCGCCAGAGAGGATTGTGCTGGGGGGTGGCGTGATGGAGCAAAAACAGCTCCTCACACGGGTCAGAGATGGGGTGCGCGAAAAGCTTAACGGTTATCTCTCCGTCTCTCAAATTACTGACGATATTGAAAGCTACATCATGCCACCTCAGCTAGGGGGCCGGGCAGGCGTCTTAGGTGCGTTTGTGCTAGCACAGAAGGCCGTAGAAAATTAGCGTTCAGCAGCCGTAAGCTAACAACCGCTATGGCGGGCGAAATCGCTGGATGGGCCTACGATAAGCAAGGGACGGTGTTGAAGCAAGGTAAGCTCATCAGTGGGCTGATTACAAACGAAGCTGCCGCCAAAATCCTTCTATCTAGAAATTCATGAGTATTGTACAGAGCTTGCGATCGCAGAAACAATCTAGCATCGCTCATACACCTCTCAATTTACAGACCACAGCGCTTTCATCTACGGTATCCACTAGTAGGAATCCCTCTGATTGACTATCCATTTGAGCAAGCAGTGCCCCTTTGCGATTCCAAGCAGCCGACTGCCCAACGCTGACAAAGTTGTCACATGGACCCACAGAATCAGCCATAATCACGCACATATTGTGCTGTTCCGCGATTTTCGGGTAGTGAAGGACGCCTTTCTGCATGCCGCCTGCTGGCTTAGCTACGCTAGCGAGATAAACGCTCGCGCCTAATTCTGCAGCCTGTTTTGCATGGCCGGGCTGTAGCGACTCATAGCAAATTGCAGGAGCAATCTTTTCAGAGGGTATTTCTAATATTAGTTGTTCCTCTCCCGCGACGAAGAAGGGCAGCTCATCAGCGTGAAGCTGTTGTTTTGCATAGCTACGACGAGGCCGATCCGGTGTAAACCAAATCATTCCGATTTGAACTCCAAGCTCTACGGATAGAGGTAGGCTAACGCCGATGAAGAGGTGATGCTCGTCGCTGCGCTGCTGGAACACGCCGAGGCGAGCATCAGCCTTGTCAATGACCAGGGCTTGTGCAAGTGTTGGTTCATAACCTGTGAGTGAGAGTTCTGGGAAGAAAACGAGGTCAGCACCTTGCTGGACAGCAGCATCAATCAGGGCAAGGTGTTTGGCTATATTCGATTCAATATTTCCTGTAGCAGGCTGAAGCTGAACAGCACTAATTTTCACTGTAATATTTTCGACCTTCCGTCTAGCGACGAATACCCATGACGCAATAACGCTGCTCGGAGGAAATGCAATTTGTCCATAGAGTTTGTCCCTAGAGAGTCTCAATAGTTACTATTGTCAGTGCTCAAGCCGCTTACTATACTTAAAAACATATACTAAATACTTGGATAAATTCATGAATAGTCAACAAGCTGTATTAACTGCTTTGAGCTGTGCGGGTTCTTTGGCTGCACTGCTGGTAGCAAGCCACCCCGCAGCGGCAGCGACTACAGCGACTACCACTCAAAATGCAGATGAAAATTTGCCAGTGCTGACTAGAGCGGAGTCTAATCCGATTACAGATGCACTGCGCTGTAGCTGTGCGAGATGTACGCTGGGCGAGATGGCACCTTCCATTTAGCACTTAGACTCTGCTTCAGAGCGTTTACTGAAAGAGTGCTGAGACAGTTAATTTTCTCGACATTGCCTTGGTGATGTAGCTGTGAGCTACTGAGTAGGTAATAAAGCCTGAGCAGCAGCTTGGTCGCAAACGCCGCCCAATCCATTGACAATGTTGCAAGTGTTTGTGACGAGCATTCCCTGGTACGTGGCTGCTGGCGATTCAGACTCGCCTAGGCCATCGGCGTAAATCGGGTCCTGTGAGACTGCGATATTAGTTTCTCTGGAGACGGTTTCGATCAGCCCTGGATTGCTAGTAGATTCTACAAAAATGCCGGGCACGTTCTTCGATGTAACAACCTCTGTTAGCGATTTGATATCTGCTGCAGACGGCCGCGCCTCGGTGCTGAAGCTGTCAAGCACAGGTTCAATCTCAAGCCCGTAAGCGTCTGCGTAGTATCCGAGCGCATCATGGGTGCTGATGAGCGTACGGCTGGAAGTAGGAACAGTGTCTACCTGGGCCTGAATCCAAGTATCGAGTTGCTCTATCTGAGTGATTAGAGCTTCGGCGTTCGTGTCATATAGCGCGGCATTTTCCGGAGAAAGTTCACTGAGCTGACTTTGCACTGCTCTCACCATCGCTATGCCATTTTCAGCATCATGCCAAACATGGGGGTCGGGTACCATTTCCTCCTCTGCGTGAGCCTCGCCCTCGTCGTGTGCTTCGCCTTCTGCGTGATGGTCATGCTCTGCATGGTCTTCACCTTCTGCATGATGGTCATGTTCTGCATGGTCTTCACCTTCTGCGTGATGCTCATGTTCGCTGTGAGCTTCGGCGTCGCTATGCGCTTCGCCTTCCGCGTGATGACCATGATGGTCATGAGCCTCACCCATCAGGGGTGCTGAGACGGCGACTTCTGAGACGGCAACCTTTGGGGCGAGTGTGTCAGTTGACTCAACCATGCGAATAATCTCAGGCTCAAACCCATAGCCGCCGTACAAAACGAGGTCAGCTTCTTCAAGAGCTCGACGATCTGCTGGAGTAGCACTGTATGCGTGAGGATCTTGACCTGCGCCAATCAAGCAGGTCAAATCTACGGTGGCCTGGGCAATTTGCTTAGTCATGTCGCACAGCACGCTGTAAGAGGCGACAACCTGCGGGCCGCCCTCAGCGGTCGCTTCAGCCTGCGGTTGGTCGCCGTCGGCTTGTGACTGATTGCGGCTGGGCTGAGTGCAGCTCACTGTTCCTAGTACCAGCGTTAAGGCGGTTAGTTTTGAAAGCAGGCGTAGTGATTTCTGCATGGTCGACACTTTTGAAAACGATTATCATTTTCA
>JBCBIK010000069.1:0-23094 GCA_038524545.1 Cyanobacteria bacterium J06623_4
GAAGAGGGACGCAGTTTATTGAAGGACGGATATGTCAGTCCCGCGATGTTAAGCGGGTGGGCTGCATTGGAGGCGGCCCTCCGTCTCTTGCTGAGTTCGGAGGGTATCGAACCCCGTAGCCTCGCCCCTGCTCATCTCTTGAAACAGGCTGTAGAAGAAGGATTGATCAATCGGAATGATTACCAGCAACTCCGCATTCTGATGGCCGGTCGCAACGCAATTGCGCACGGTTATGAAAATCCATCCGTCAACTCCGAAGCCGTCTCTACACTTTTAGAATTCACTGATCAACTTCTAAATGAGATCTCTTCTCCTGAGTCTGTCGAACCCACCGCGACACGTCAACACAGAGATAAACAGCCTCGCTGAGCTGATATAGCGCTTAAAAAGGGAGCCTCAACGGTTTTGAGGCTCCCTTTTTGATGAAAATTCGGAACGTGGCTTCTGTACCAGCGCTTATAGTGTCTAGCCAAATCGGCCAGATACATAGTCGCGGGTGTACTCTTCCTTGGGGTTACTAAAGATAGATTGAGTATCGTTGTACTCAACTAGATAGCCCATTTTGCCGCCCTGCTCTGTGGCAACGGCATTGAAGAAGGCAGTGCGGTCAGAGACGCGGGAGGCCTGCTGCATATTGTGGGTCACAATCACGATGGTGTATCGAGCCTTCAGCTCGTGCATGAGTTCTTCGACCTTGATGGTAGAGATGGGGTCAAGAGCGGAGCAAGGTTCGTCCATTAGAATGACGTCTGGCTCAATTGCGATCGCCCTTGCAATACACAGACGCTGCTGCTGACCACCCGACAGGCCAAGACCACTCTCCTTCAGCTTGTCTTTAACCTCATCCCAAAGCGCTGCGCCCCGCAGAGAGCGCTCTACCAGCTCGTCATAATCGCCCTCGTAGCCGTTGATTTTGGCACCGAAAACAATGTTGTCGTAAATAGACTTGGGGAATGGGTTTGGCTTTTGGAAAACCATACCAACACGACGACGAAGCTCAACAGGATCAACGCGCTTGCCAGTAATCTCCTCACCATCAAACATAATGCGACCTTCTACCCGTGCACTGGGAATCAGGTCGTTCATTCGATTGAAACAACGCAAGATGGTACTCTTACCGCAACCAGAGGGTCCGATAAAAGCAACGATTTCGTGCTCAGGTATTTCAAGATAAACATCTTTAACCGCTAAGCTGCTGCCGTAATAGACTGAGACTTTCTCCATCTCCAGCGCAACTGTTTTAGAATCGGGAACTTCTGAAATTGAAGTAGAAGGAAGGGGGGTAGCCATGATGGGACCGTGTGAAATAACAGTTATTAGTGAAAAAGTAAACCGATGACCGTGGGGCTGAGTAACCTAGTCTATTAAGCAGCCGACCTAACTCAGCTTTTCACAGCAGGCTTTTCGGAAGCAGGTTATGCAAACAAGCAATGAATCGCTCTTTTACATATCTCTCTGGAAACGATTACGCAAATAAACAGCGACCCCATTCATCATCAGAAGCATAGCCATCAGCACGATAATGCCGGACGCAGCAATGTGATGAAATTCTTCTTGAGGTCGTCCAACCCAGTTGTAGATCTGAATAGGCATTGCCGTGAACTGACTCTGCAATCCCTCTGGCAAAAAGGAGATAAAGACAGCCGCGCCAACAGCAATCAGGGGAGCAGTTTCTCCAATCGCTCGAGAGAGGGCCAAAATAACACCCGTAAGAATCCCTGGCATCGCAGCCGGTAAAATATGGCTCCAAATTACTTGCCAGCGCGTCGCACCCAGCGCGTAGCCAGCTAATCGCAAACTGTTGGGAATCGCTCGGAGCGCTTCTCGGGTAGCTACGATGACGACTGGTAAAATAAGCAGCGACAGTGTCAGCGAACCAGAGAGGACGCTACGACCGCCGGTAATCGGCTCCATGATTCGGGCAAACACGGCTAGACCAAGCAAACCATAAATAATAGAAGGAACGCCTGCTAAGTTACCAATATTGACCTCAACGAAGCGGGTAAACCAGTTGTCTTGGGCAAACTCCTCTAGGTAAATACCTGCGCCCACGCCCAGAGGAAAGGTAAAAAGTGCCACTAGAGCCATTACCCAGACGGTGCCAACTAAGGCAGCAATGATACCTGCTCTTTCGGCCCGACGAGAAGGAAAATTAGTGATAAATTCCCAGTTAAGCGTACCTAGCCCATCGACCAAGATGGTCACAAGTAGCCATGCCAAGATAATGACCGAGATGCCCGTAGCCGCCCAAGCGGCATACTTAAATGCCCTATCTATGGCATAGCGGCTGCCTAAATCAGCAGAAAAATTCGATGGCTTTCGGCCTTTGTCAACAACACGAGAAGAAACTTCTGTTTTCATTTCAAATCCTCAGATTTGCGCTCTTTGACTAATTAATTCTTATCTGATGGCACTTTGGATGTACATTGCGTCTCGACAGCGCCTTCAGTTGGCTCCTATCTAAACCCTGTTTCCTCCAGTCAGCCTCCCTTCTCTAGTCGCACTTCTCTAGTCGTATTTCTCTCTGAAGCGACGGACAAACCAAAAGCTGAAAATATTTAACGCAAAGGTCATGATGAACAGCGTCATGCCCACAGCGAACAGCGTTTTGTACTCAATGGTGCCGTAAGGGGCATCCCCTTTTGTAATCTGCACGATGAAGGCTGTCATAGTCATGACCGGCACGAAGGGGTTGAAGCCAAGCGTTGGGTTAGCACCTGCCGCCAAAGTAACAATCATGGTCTCTCCCACCGCGCGCGACGTCGCCAAAATGAGTGAGGATACAATACCCGATAGTGCAGCAGGCAAAACCACCGACACAACAGTTTCTCGCTTAGTAGCACCGAGCGCGTAGGAACCATCCTTGAGGCTGCGAGGTACAGCGTACAGCGCATCTTCACTCAGTGAAGCAACCAAGGGCGTAATCATAATGCCTAAAACCAGCCCGGCACTTAGCGCATTGAAGCCTTGAAGATTCGGTAGAAATTTCTGTAGGAAGGGCGTAACGGTCAGCAGTGCGAAGTATCCGTACACAACCGTGGGCACACCTGCCAGGATTTCAAGGATAGGCTTGAGAACGCGTCGAAGTTGAGGCGTTGCGTATTCGCTCAAGCAGATGGCAGAGAGCAGACCTAGCGGCAGCGCAACCATAATAGAGATGACCGAAATCATCAGGGTGGCACTAACTAATACGAAGATTCCAAACTGCTTACTGGCAAATAAGGGCGTCCACCGAGTATCGGTCAAGAACTGAGTGATAGGGACCTCTCTAAAAAACTCAATCGTTTCGAAGATCAAGGTCGCCAGAATGCCGATTGTCGTCAGGATAGAGATCGCAGCAAAAGCACCACAGATAATTTTGACGATGGTCTGGATTGTTTTTGCGCGATCGCGCTTCGGACTCCAGCTACCCGGTGCAATATCTCCAGTTACGTTGGCCGTCATAGAGAAACCCTCAACTGTACGTGAATAAACTACAGGTGGATATACAAATAAATAGATAGAACGGATAGATCGGTAGAGAGCTCAGCATCAAGCGTTTTTCTGCAGGCTGAAGCGGGCACACGAGCAGCTTCAGCCTGCAAACGTCAGAAGACGCCGTTAGCTAGGGTCCTTACCCAGCTTACCTTCATCAACACGGGCTTTAGAAGCTGCGAGATCTTCGTCAGGAAGTGGAACATAGCCAGCTTCCTGAACCAGCCCACCGTTAGCAGGGTCAAGCTGGTAGTCAACAAACGCCTTTACTTGAGGCTTTGTGTCGTAAGCCTCTTTCTTCACGTAGAAGAAGAGAGGACGAGACATTGGGTTGTAAGTACCGTCGGCGATGGTCTCAAGCGTAGGCGAGATACACTCACCGGCCTCATTCTCAATGGCCACAGACTTGAGATTGTCTTCGTTCTCCGCATAGTATGCGTAGCCGAAGTAGCCCATGCCACCGTTAGAAGATTCAACACCCTGTACAACAACGTTGTCATCTTCACTGGAGGTGTAGTCACCACGGCTAGCACCTTCTTCGCCATTGACTTCGTCAGTGAAGTAATCGAACGTACCAGAGTCAGTACCAGGCCCATACAGAGACAGCGGCTCGTCGGGGAAGGACGGATCGATCTGGTTCCAGTTGGTTACTGTACCTTCCGCCTCGGGAGCCCAAGCCGTGTTGAGCTGCTCAATGGTCAAGCACTGCGCCCAGTCATTACCTGGAGAAGTCACCACGGTGATACCGTCGTATGCGATGGGTACTTCGATGAACTCAATACCCGCCGCCTCACAGTTAGCGACTTCCTCATCTTTAATGGCACGAGAGGCGTTAGAGATATCAGTCTCACCGCCGCAGAACTTCTCGAAGCCGCCGCCAGAACCAGAAACGCCGACAGTAACGCGGGTGTCAGGGTTGGCAGCTTGGAACTCCTCAGCCATCGCCTCAGAAATTGGGAAAACAGTACTAGAACCGTCGATCTGGATTGCTCCGGAAACGCCTGAACCAGCTGCTGCGGGCTCAGCGCCCTCACCACCAGTAGAAACCGTCTCGCCGCCACCACAGGCAACCAAACTGGCAGTTAGCGTCAAAACAGACAATGAATATGCTAGCCGGGCAGTCCGCACCCGAATCTGGCTAGAATTAGAACGTTGCATGGAACCTATCACTCCTTAATACCGAATTGAAAATGTGCAGGCATACTGAAAACGCGCACAGGTTTAGCACTCAGTGGCATTCTGACTGAAAGCTAGCGCTTATAAGTAAAGGGTAGGTTAAGGAGTAATACGAAAAAATGGCCTTTTCTATTTTTTCGTATGTATTTCAAGAGACATTTTCTTGGTATCTGAGAAGACTTTTATGTACGCTATTGTCTACGACGGTCGATGCAATCTCTGTGTCACGCTAGTACAGCTGTTAGAACAGCTCGATAGTGGACAACAGTTTCGCTACATTCCCATGCAAGATGAACCGTCACTAGAGCGCTTCGGCGTTACGGCACAAGACTGCGAGATGGGAATGATTTTGATCGATGAAACGGCCCCAGAGCGCCGGTGGCAAGGCAGCGACGCGGCAGAAGAGATCGGCAATTTGCTACCTATGGGCGGCGTTTTTGTGAAGGCTTACCGGGCGATGCCAGGCCTAAAAAAAGGCGGCGATCGCACCTACGAATTCATCCGCGACAATCGCTACAGTCTCTTTGGTAGCCGCAAAAGCACCTATAAACCAAAGTATCCAGCCTGCGAAAACGACAGCTGCAGCAAGGCATTTAAGTAGTGCGATCGCCCCTAAAAACACCGCTGAACAACAAAGCTGAATTACAAAATTGTAATTTTGACTTTCGGGTGCAAAATCGCCCGAAAACCAACCTCATATGCACAAGGTCAAGTCTGCAACAGGTAAAATCGGATACCTTTTATCCCTTACTACGGGCCTGAGAAAATAGCCTGTTCCAAATCACCCCGACTCAGCGAATACTTAAAGCTCCGCTGCACGGCCTTGCCACCGCTGCTGGCGTAGTACACCACAATCGAATCGACATCGAGCAGCAGCTCAGCCGTCCACCCCGTACGAGAGAATCGCCACTGACTCACATTGTCATCATCGCGCTCGCAGCCTTGCTCTGTCAGCCAAGACTCAATTTCTGGCAGGGGGTGACTATACAGGGGGGTACTGGCAGGAAGCATTGTGAAGTCGGGTAGGAATCGTAGAAAAAATCAAAAAACAGAGGCTACTTATGAAATTTGGCCCTTAGTGAGGCTAATGGTCACCACCAGCAGCAGACAGCCGATAAACGTAATGCCCAAGATAAACAGCGCAAAGATTTCTCCAGCAGAGAGTGGCCGATCAGTGGGTGAAATGTAGGCACTAGCCGTAGGGTCGTATGCCTGAGGATCGTGCTTACTATGGCTCACCTGACGCAGCGGCTGCATCACAGAAATTCGGGAGTAGCCAATTTTGTAGTCGTAGGCGAGGCGCTTTTCGGGGCTGCTCAGGGTGGCGTAGGCTTCGTTGAGCGCCTGAAATTTGACGGTGGCGATCGCACTTTCTAGCTCAGTGGTATCGGGATGGTAAAGCTTACTGAGATCGCGATAGGCACGGCGAATATCTTGCGCAGAAGCATTGGGTCGCAGGCCGAGTAAGTCGTAATAGTTAGACACAGTAGAGTTAGACATGGTGCCTCGCTATGCCTGTGCCAGTGAGGGTTGCCCAAAAGCGGGCTGGCTGCGAACCAGTCGAATCTGCGCGATCGCAAACACCGCCGGAATCACCCGACCATAGTTGGTCGCCACTGCCCGCCAACCCAAATCGGCCAAAAACCAAGTCCACAGCGCCGGCCCCAGCAGCGACAACACACCACGCATCGCACCGTAACGAGCCGAACTCAGCACCATGCCACGGGTCGCCATATTAGCTGCCGCTCGCGACTGAACCTGAGCAGCCGCGCTCAGTCCGCCCTTTACCAAAGCCTGCTTAGCCACCTGATAACGAGCCAGATGCTGAGCAAACTGATAGGCGATCTGCTTTAGCAACCAGGGCCGCACCACCGCGCTCAGCGCCAGCGCACTGCTGCCCTTAGCCAGCAGCCTCAGCGGATTGCGCTTGAGCGTATCGGGCAGCTGCTCAAATTCTTGGGTGCTGGAAATAGCGGCGCGTAGCTGTGCGTTCACCTGTCGCTGCGCGCGGGGAGAGAGCCGCCGCCAAGTTTTCTCTAGCAGCACCAAAAAAACTTCTGATTCTAAATCGGCGGTAGAGAGGCCCTCATACTGACGCATCTTAAGATAGCGGCCCACCTGCAGCAGCGTTTGGCGATAGCTCACCTGATGGGCCCGCTGCTGCAGCACAGTGAGACCATCCGCCGCCAAATAGCGAAATCTGCGCTCTAACAGTGCAATCTGCTCAGCCCGCGGACGCTTGCTGATATCAACTGGCTGCGGTGTATACAGATAATCTAACGGGTTGAACTTAGGCTGAAACAGCAGTTGAGCCAAGGCCTGTAATTCGTCATCATTGGCGAGCTCTAGGCCGCTTCTTAATTCATCCACTCGCTTTTCCTGCTGCGTCTACAAGATGCTTTTAGCTACCGTATATAAGTATAAGAGGAGGTCGGTGCATTATGTGGGATGTGGCCATTATCGGCGCGGGGTTGGCGGGGCTGACCTGTGCGCGATCGCTGCGATCAGCGGGCGCTCAGGTCTGCATACTCGACAAGTCGAAAGGTCTTGGCGGACGCCTTGCCACTCGCCGGGTCAGCGCTGCCCCCGGTCGGCATTACCGCGTCGATCACGGTGCGCGCTACTGGCAGCCACAGTCTGCAGCGATCGCACCCCTCACCCAAGCCCTCCTCTCAGCAGACATCTTGGCACCCTGGAAGGTCAGCGCCTACGAGCTGCAGACCCGCGACGCCTCACCAGTGGCCATTCCGCCAGCGCCACCACCGCTGTACTGCGCCCCCAATGGCATGAGTGCGATCGCCAAATACCTAGCCCGAGACTTCACCCCCGAAGACACCCTGCTCACCGATCACCGGGTCACGCACCTTAGCCCAGTCGATGGCGGCTGGAAAATCAGCTGCACAGACAATAAAGTCGTCATGGCTAAGCGGTGCGCCCTCGCAGTGCCCGCAGCCCAAGCAGCCAATTTGCTAGCCACTTGCCCTACCGGTGCCGTAAAAACAGCGGCCCTATCCGCACTACGAGCAGTAAAATACGACCCTTGCCTAACGGTAATGGCAGGCTACAGGGGCAGTCCAAGTATGGGCCAACTCGACCCATCTGGCTGGATGATTACCGATATCGTTGGCACTTCTACCGACTGGATTGGCCTCGACAGCAGCAAGAGACGTCGCCTCGAAAAAGACGTAGACAGTACTGTGATTGTGATTCATAGCAAGCCCGCCTTTGCCCAGCAATATCTCGACGTTGGCGACCTGCAGCTAGCAGCCTCCGTACTCCTCAGAGCAAATGCCCGTAAATACTGCGATTGGATTGCCCAGCCCCAGTGGTTTCAGATTCATCGCTGGCGCTACGCCCAGGTCAACACTCACCATCCCGACGCGACGCTGATGGCGGCTCCCTCCCTGGTCTGTGGTGGAGACTGGTGCAAGGTGCCTGATTCGACAAGCACTACGACTCTCACGGGCATTGATACCGCTTATCTCTCTGGGCTAGCCATGGCAGAGCGGCTGCAGTTTTTGAACGATGGTGGGCAGTCTAAACAAAGTAATCTTGATGAACCATCTCCATGAAACGTGCTTAATGCGCTTGGCAAACCGCCGTCTCACAGGTGAGCGGGCAGGGAACAAGCCTTAAGTTTTCAGGACTAATTTCACAGTATTTGTCATTCTGCAGGTGAAATTAGAAACCATACGCTGTTTGCCAAGACATTTTCATTGGCCCGGACTACATGCGATCGCTCATTTCTTCATTTCGGCAAGCCGCCCTGCGCTGGCTGCAATTCATCAAAACTCACCTCAAAACCCACCTCAAAACCCACTGGCTACATCTGGGTTCGAAAGGCTATCCCCATCTACTCAAGGGATTTAGCCTAAGACACGGCTTCAGCATTGGTTTACTGGCGATCGCACTCATCGGCTTCTCCCTACTGGCCCCTCGCCCAACGCTCCAGCCAACATCCACGCCCTCAGCATCGTTAAATACAGCCAGCCCAGCCGCTCACAAAGTCCCCAAACCGCCCTCCGAAATTCGCGGCGTTTGGATCACCAATGTCGCTAGCAACGTGCTGTTTGCCCCGTGGGGCATTCCCCGCGCCATCGATCAGCTCGCCGACATGCATTTCAACACGGTGTATCCGGTCGTGTGGAACCGAGGTAAAACCTTTTACCACAGCCCCACCCTCAAAAAACTCACCGGCCAGCCCATTGAGCCCCTCATCGCCCTCACCCATCCCAGCGAAGACCCACTGAGAGAAATGGCCCGCCTCGGTCACCGCAAACACTTGCGGGTGATTCCCTGGTTCGAATATGGCTTCATGGTGCCGCTCAATTCCAAACTGGCCAAGCAGCATCCCGACTGGCTCACAACCCGGCAGAACGGCTCTCTCCGCTTACAAGAAGAGACCTTTAATGAAGGCTCAGCTCAGAAAGCACCTCCCCGAGGCCTAGCCAAACTGCTCAATAGCGGCGCACCCACAGAGCTAGGCTGGCTCAATCCGCTACATCCGAGCGTCCAAGCCCTCATTCATCCCAGCGAAGACCCACTGAGAGAAATGGCCCGCCTCGGTCACCGCAAACACTTGCGGGTGATTCCCTGGTTCGAATATGGCTTCATGGTGCCGCTCAATTCCAAACTGGCCAAGCAGCATCCCGACTGGCTCACAACCCGGCAGAACGGCTCTCTCCGCTTACAAGAAGAGACCTTTAATGAAGGCTCAGCTCAGAAAGCACCTCCCCGAGGCCTAGCCAAACTGCTCAATAGCGGCGCACCCACAGAGCTAGGCTGGCTCAATCCGCTACATCCGAGCGTCCAAGCCCTCATTCTCGACCTTGCCCAAGAAGTCGTCAGCCAATACGATGTCGACGGCATCCAGTTTGACGATCACTTCAGCCTGCCAGTGGACTTCGGCTACGATCCCTACACCGTTTCGCTCTACCGAGCAGAGCATCAGGGCCAGGCACCCCCGACAAACCCTGCCGACGAAGGCTGGATTCGGTGGCGCGCAGGCAAGCTCAGCAGCTTTGTAAAAGAGCTACACAGCACAGTCAAAGCGGCCTGCCCCACCTGTCTACTCTCCCTTTCGCCCAATCCTGCCAAGTTTGCCTACCGGTTTCACCTGCAAGACTGGCGTACCTGGGTAGAAAACGACTGGCTCGACGAACTGGTCGTGCAGGTATACCGCGACGACCTCTATCGATTTGAAGGAGAGCTAGCCAAAAATACGCTCCAGGCCACGATGGATCGCATTCCTGTCAGCATTGGCATTTTGACCGGGACCTGGCGGCGACCCATTAGCTTCGAGCAGATTCAGGCGCAGGTGGTGAGCAGCCGCAATCATCACTTTTCAGGCGTGTCATTTTTCTACTGGGAAACGCTGTGGAGCTACTTCACACCCGAATCTCCCCAGCAGCGACGGCGAAACTTTCGAGCGCTCTTAGAAGCCGTCTCATAAACGTCCGCTTCACCCACCAGCAGCAACAAAGACAATTCGTACAGAAGACATGTCGTTTTCCAACTTTTCCGAGCCGATTGTAGACCGTATGACCAAGCCCCTACTGCGGCTGTGCGGTCGGTGGGGCCTTGAGCCTGCCGAGCTGACGCACAGAGTCGCGCTCTGGGTAGCTTGGACCGGGCTGACCTGGCTAGCATTTGTCAGCAGCCTGCTGTTTGTAGAAGTGGGTGAACGGAGCGATCTCTCCCTAGTAGAAGGGTTGATAGGGGGTGGCCTGATCGGGCTGGCGCAGTGGCTTGTGCTGCGGGTTTACCTGCAGCGCGCCCAGCGGTGGATAGTCGCCACAGCGATGAGCTGGGTCATGCTGACGCTACTGCACATCGGCGCATTAGGATGGATGGCCCCTGGCACGCCCAATCTCTTTTTTAGAGGAGTGTTGGGGCTGCTGTATGGCGCCTATGTAGGCATGGGCTTGGGCCTAGGACAGTGGCTGGCGATTCGGCGAGAGGTGCACCGGGCGTGGCGGTGGGTACCTATTAGCAGCGGCATCTGGGCGACAGCGATCGCACTGGGCTGGCTGATCGGTGGCGAACTGCGCGCGGCTAGCAATTTATTTATTAGCGAAGTCGTAGGACTGATGGTGGCCTGGGGTGCGATCGCAGCACTCTCCGGCCTAGGCATCGTCGGCCTACTGCACCAAACAGCCCGAATTAATCAGCCAAAGTCAATCCTCCAGAGCAGCCAGCCGAGCATTGGCAGCAGATAGATCAAAGGCGTCTGGGTCAAAATCACCGTACTTTTCAATCAGCTCCAAATAGTCTGGATCCTCTACATCTTCCAAACGCAATAGCAGCTCATCGTAGCCCCACACGCCCCCAGAGCCTTCTGGCGGACAGGCCGCAGCCCCGCCTAGACAGGTCGTCTCTGTCGCCGAAACCTCCAGCGCTTCTACCTCAATTCGATGCAGCCAACCGCTCTGAGGATCGTAGCTGTAGTAAATCGGTTCGCCTGCAGCGGCGCTGATAGTGTCTGCAATGTGCTGGGTGCGATCGCAGCTTTTTCTATCAGACCCCACCCCGAGCCAAAAGCTGTAGTCGTGCAGATTCTCCCAGCCCATCGCCCGCTGCAAAATCGGGTGCAGCCCCTGCAAAGACACCTCAGCAGGCACCACAATTCGGCGCCACACCACCGGCTCACTATCGACCAACGTAATTTTGAGCTGATAGGCGACCGGCTCAGGCGCATCTACAGCCAGCTTGCCTGTCGCCCCATCATCCGTCATGCCCTACAGCGCCTCGCCGTGCTCCAGCAGCCAGTCTTCACCCAGCTGAATGGTAATGTCCGACTCTAGGCTACCAGTACTCTCGACGCGGACTTCGCCCACACCCAAAAATCGCTGAATCGACTCGGCACTTTCCAAATCGCCACGCTGAGCCACAATCCGCGTTTCCCGCAGCGGTTCGTGCCAGCTGCGATCAACAAACACGTTGAAATAGCCCGTATCGTAAAGGCTATTCACCAGAGACTGCACGGCCACATCGTCGTAGGTGCTGTCTTGGATGGCAACACGCAAATAGGACGGATCGCGATACTCAGACACGCTGTAGGCATTGGCCAGGCCAAAATACTGCTCGGCCATGACATCGATTTCTGAATAGTCAGGAATCCAGTAGCTCAGCTCGTAATCTTCGTAGTCGCTAAAGTCACCCGGCAGCATCAGCATCTGCACATCCGAGCGGTTGGTCTGCGCGCCGTAGCCCACCAGCGCCACCAGCTCCTCTACCGACAGGTTTGTATCCACATGGGACTGAATCACCGACAAAATTTTCGGTAGGCGAGCAATTGTGGTTGGGTTTAGGGCCTGCTCCACGAGCGATCGCATCATCATCTGCTGGCGCTGCACCCGGCCAATATCACCATTGTCGTCGTAGCGGAAGCGCAAAAACTGCAGCGCCTTATCACCATCCAACCGCTGCGGGCCAGCCTTCAAGTTGATGTACAGATGCTGGCTATCGTCCTGGTACTTCATGTCTTGAGGCACATTCACCTCAACGCCGCCCAGCGCATCGATCAGCTTTTCGACCCCTTGCACGTTGATCCGCATGTAGCGATCAATAGCCACCCCGCCCATCAGCTCGCTCACCGCCTGAGCACTCAGCGCCGGACCGCCCTCACGGTTGGCCTCGTTTATTTTGGTAACCAGCCCATCGACATTGGTGCGCGTATCTCGAGGCACCGACAGCACCGACACCCGCTCAGTGCGTGGGTCAAACCGCAGCAGCAAAATAGTGTCCGAGAGCCCCTCAAACGAATTGACCAGGGCATCGTAACCGTCCTCATAGATTGCGTCGTAGTCGTTTAGGTCTGAGCTAGTGGTCTTAACGCCCAACAGCAAAATATTCACCGGGCGCGTCAGCCGAGGGAGCTGCAGGCTATTGGCCGTCGCAATCGGCTCATCCTGGGTAAAAACTGCAGCATCTTCGGCAGATAGGTCGCTCTGCAGCAGCGGTGTCGACCCCAAAGAAATCGCCAACAGCGCACCCGCCGCCATAGAAATACTGGTGACGCCGCCCAGCAATACACTAATGCCGACCCATCGCGGCAGGCGAAATTTCTTCTGAAATTTCTTCTTGGGTGCACCGGTAGGGCGCGGCTGCTTGTTGGGTGCAGAGTTCAAAAACGACACAGAATAACCTCGAAACAGTGTATGCGACGCGTGAAATGGCGAAAACAGCAAAAGAAGCAGGTTATGAGCAGTCAGCAATCAGACGTCGGTCGCAGAGTCAAGCCGTTGCAATATGACTGAGCGCATGTGGCTGAGAGTACTGGAAAACGGTCCTTTGGATATAGCCCACTATGTTTTATCAGATGTTGACAGAAATAATCGTGAAGAGTGTGGCAGGTTTCTCATAAAGCAAAAGAGTCATATCCCGGTCTTACTAATGGTTAGGTCAGCATTTGAATAATCTCTGCTAAGGCAACCGACGACTGAGCTGGCTGACGCCCGGTAAGCGAGTAGAGCGATCGCCCGCCACCCGGAACATGAGCCCCAAGCTAACCAAAAAATAGCCCGAACCCACAAAGCTACTCGCTAGCAAGAACCGAATAGCTCCCACCTGAGAAGGCTGAATACTAGCCCCCGCCGCTAGCAAAATCATGACGCTCACACAGCCCAGCCCCATCACCACAGACTGACGGCTGACAGCTCTCAGCTGAGCCGCTTCCGCTGTGTCTGTAGACAGGTTGCCAAGGGTAGTGTCTCCACCCCCCGCAACATAGTCTTCACCGTCTAAGCCCCCATCTCCGTAAACTCTGTGACCGACAGAGATATGACCGGCAGACCCATAAAGGCAGAGCAGCGAGGGCAAAATACCCAAAACGGGCACCATGTGTAAATAAAGTCGCAATTTATGGACAGACGGTCGAACAGACGGCTGAATGGGTGGTGAAGCCATAGACTTGGTCATCTTTAGAAGAAAACGGCACACCCTCAGTGACTGACGTCTCGATGTATCAAAAAAAATAGGTATTAAAGAGGATGAGCTAATAGAGCCCAAAATGAGTTTTGAAGTAACAGGCTAGCCGCAAAGCTAACGCCCCTTTCTCAAACAACCCTTACCCCCCCTAACGCCCCAAGGAAAGCCCCATGAATACCGAGAAGATAGCCGAGATGATCTTGGCCGCCCAGCCCCTCGTCTTAGAATTTGCCATCCGCATTGTGATCGCGGCGTGCATTTTCGTCGTTGGGCGCTGGATAGCCCGGATTCTCAAGCGCATCGTCAGAAAAACCATGACCAGAGCGCAGGTAGAGCCCACGCTCACCGTGTTTACTAGCAATATTTTGTTCTACGCTGTCATGGCCTTTGTGGTTTTAGCTGCCCTGGGCGAAATCGGCATCGAAACCACCTCTCTAGTGGCAGCTCTAGGTGCGGCGGGTCTGGCCATTGGTCTAGCACTGCAGGGCTCCCTCACCAACTTTGCAGCGGGCATTATTATCATCATTTTTCAGCCGTTCCGCGTGGGCGACTGGATAGAGGCAGCGGGCCACTCCGGCTACATTATGGAGATTGAGCTGCTCACTACCAGCCTCAAAACCCTCGACAATAAAACCGTTATCATTCCCAATGGCAACCTCACCGCCGATAGCCTAGTGAACTACACCACCCTGGGCCAGCTGCGGCTAGATCTTGTAATCGGGGTGGACTACACCACTGATATTGACCGCGTCAAGCAAATTCTCCACGAAGTCATCGCCAGCGAAGAAAGAGTATTGAGAGAGCCGCGGCCCACGGTCGGGCTGCTAGAAATGGCCGATAGCAGCCTCAACTTTGCCGTGCGCCCATGGGTGCAGCCCCAAGACTATCTGCCCCTGAGCCTCTCCCTCCAAGAAGACATCAAAAAGCGCCTAGATGCAGAAGGCATCAACATCCCCTTCCCGCAGCGAGATGTGCATTTGTTCACAGCGAACTAACCCCCTCGAACTAAACCCTCACAGCTGGCTAAAACCCTCACATCCTCTGTAGTATAGAAGCCTATAAGATTTTCATACCTATATGGAGAGGGAGTTATACAACATGCTCGAGTCCTATCGCCAACATGTTGAAGACCGCGCTGCGCAAAATGTACCGCCACTACCTCTCAATGCCGAACAAACCGCCGCGCTCTGTGATTTGCTCAAGAGTCCTCCGGCGGGCGAAGAAGACAACTTGATGGCGCTGCTGTGCGATCGCATTCCCCCCGGCGTAGATCCCGCTTCCTATGTCAAAGCTTCTTTTTTGACTGCGATCGCCCAGGGCGAAACCCAGAGCCCCCTCATCTCCCCCCAAAAAGCCGTTCAGCTACTAGGCACCATGCTCGGCGGCTACAACGTCGCCTCCCTCATTGACCTGCTCAAAGATGAGCGCTCAGAAATCGCCCAGCTCGCAGCCGACGCCCTCAAAACCACCCTCCTCATCTACGATGCCTTCAACGACGTCATCGAGCTATCTGAGCAGAACCCCTTCGCCAAGCAAGTGGTAGACGCTTGGGCCAATGCCGAATGGTTCACCAGCAAGCCTCCAGTAGCCGAAACCATCACCGTCACCGTATTCAACGTCCCCGGTGAAACCAACACCGACGATCTTTCCCCTGCCCCCCACGCCACCACCCGGCCAGACATTCCACTCCATGCCCAAGTCATGCTGGAATCGAAAATGGACGACCCGCTCGGCACCCTCGCCGCGCTCAAAGAGAAAGGCCACCCCATTGCCTATGTCGGCGATGTCGTCGGCACCGGCTCTTCTCGCAAGTCCGCCATGAACTCAGTGATTTGGCACATCGGAGCAGACATTCCCTTCGTGCCTAACAAGCGCACAGGCGGCGTCATCCTAGGCAGCAAAATCGCTCCCATCTTCTTCAACACCGCAGAAGATTCCGGCGCCCTCCCCATTGAGTGCGACGTCAGCCAAATGAAAACCGGCGACGTGATCACCCTCCATCCCTACAAAGGCGAAATCACCAACGAAGCGGGTGAAGTGATCTCCACCTTCACTCTCACCCCCGAAACCATCCTCGACGAAGTCCGCGCCGGTGGCCGCATTCCTCTCATCATTGGCCGCGCCCTCACCGACAAAACGCGCAACGCCCTCGGCCTTGACCCCTCCGACATATTCGTTAGGCCCTCCGCCCCCACCGACACTGGTAAAGGCTTCACCCTCGCCCAGAAGATGGTCGGAAAGGCCTGCGGTCTGCCCGGTGTGCGCCCCGGCACCTCCTGCGAGCCCCTGATGACCACCGTGGGCTCCCAAGACACCACCGGCCCCATGACCCGGGACGAGATGAAGGAACTTGCCTGCCTCGGCTTTAGCGCTGGGCTAGTGCTGCAGACCTTCTGCCATACCGCCGCTTATCCCAAACCCGTGGATGTGCAAACCCACGCGACCCTGCCCGACTTTTTCGCCTCCCGTGGCGGCGTCGCCCTCAACCCCGGCGATGGCATCATTCACTCCTGGCTAAATAGAATGCTCCTGCCCGACACCGTCGGCACCGGTGGCGACTCCCACACTCGCTTTCCGCTCGGCATCTCTTTTCCGGCCGGGTCAGGACTTGTCGCCTTCGCTGCGGCCATTGGCGCGATGCCCCTAGACATGCCAGAGTCTGTTCTCGTTCGCTTCACAGGAGAGCTGCAGCCGGGCATCACCCTGCGTGACGTGGTCAATGCCATCCCCTACGTCGCCATTCAAAAGGGCCTGCTCACCGTCGAAAAAGAGAACAAAAAGAACGTGTTTTCAGGTCGCATTTTGGAGATGGAAGGACTGCCCGACCTCAAGCTAGAGCAGGCCTTTGAACTCACCGATGCGTCAGCCGAACGCTCCTGTGCGGGCTGCACCATCAAGCTGAGCGAAGAGACCATGGCCGAGTATCTGCGCTCCAACGTCGCCCTGATGAAAAACATGATCGCTCGGGGCTACCAGGACGCACGCACCCTAGCTCGCCGCATCGCAGAGATGGAAAAATGGCTCGAAAATCCTCACCTCATGAGCGCCGATGCCGACGCTGAGTATGCGGAAGTCATCGAAATTAATCTCAACGAGATTAAAGAACCCCTCGTCGCCGCACCCAACGACCCAGACAACATTAAGACCCTCTCAGAAGTCGTCAACGACAAAATCGACGAAGTCTTTATCGGCTCCTGCATGACCAATATTGGCCACTATCGCGCCTCGGCCAAAGTGCTAGAAGGTGCGGGCACAGTCAACGGGCGGCTGTGGATTTGTCCGCCTACACGCATGGATGAAAAACAGCTGCGAGAGGAAGGCTACTACGGCACCTTCGCCGCCGCCGGTGCCAGAACAGAAATGCCCGGCTGCTCCCTGTGCATGGGCAATCAAGCCCGGGTAGAAGACAATGCCACCGTCTTTTCTACATCCACTCGCAACTTTAACAACAGGATGGGCAAAGGTGCGCGGGTTTACCTCGGCTCTGCGGAGCTAGCCGCCGCCTGCGCTTTGCTCGGTCGCATTCCAAACATGCAGGAATATTTGGACGTGGTCGCCAGTAAGATTGACCCCTTTGCAGAAGAGCTATATCGCTATCTAAACTTCAACGAAATTTCCGGTTTTGAAGATGAAGGTCGCGTGATTCCTAAAGAGGAAGAAGAGAAGATCGAAAAAGAAGCTGTCGCTGCTGAGTAGTCGCTGCTGAGTAGTCGCTGCCAGGTAAAGACTCGCGATCGCATTCGCTCTCAAACAACAATTTCCAATGACCCGAAGGTGCCAGAATCGGAAGCTAGCGCCAAATATTTTTATGCATAAACAACAAACTGTGATCGCGGTCACCGTTTGTTGTTTGGGTGTTTGCGATCGCGCACTTCTCCTTTAATAACCAACACTTCCGAGCATGGGCAAATTACATGCTCTTTCTCACACCTGCATAGAGACAGCGGAACTTTTTAGTCGCGGAGCTCATCGTTCAACAATAATAGATACCTAATTATTTATAAAAACTATGCAAGTAAAATCTATTGGGAAAGACGTTGGAATTGTTGCGATTGGTCGCAATGAAGGCGATCGCCTCAGACTTTGCCTAAGTGCAGTCATGGCCCAGATTGCTAATCCGCCCAGCGCCCAGCCAGCACAGCAAACGCCCTTTCAAGAACCCGGACCAGCTTCTCACAATACGCCAATTGCCACCCAAACTGTCTATGTAGACTCGGGCTCCACAGACGGTAGCGTTCAGTTGGCAAAGTCGATGGGCGTACACGTTGTAGAGCTAGATCCAGCCATCCCCTTTACAGCAGCGAGAGCCCGCAACACAGGCTTCAAATATCTACTCGCCCGCTATCCAAACCTAAAATATATTCAATTCATTGACGGTGACTGCGAACTTGTGGCCCGCTGGATACAAGAAGCTTACGAGTGCCTAGAGGAAGATGCCCAGCTGGCTGTCGTATGTGGACATCGCCAAGAAAGCTTTCCAGAAAGCTCTGTTTATAACCGCTACACCAACTTAGAATGGTATCGGCCAGCCGGTGAGAATGTTCAGGCTTGCGGAGGAGATGCACTTATTCGGGTCGAAGCACTCAGAAGCGTAGATGGCTACAACAGCGCGATGATCTGCGGTGAAGAGCCTGAGATGTGTCTGCGGATGCGGCGGCTAAATTGGAAAATTCAGCGGCTCGACCGGGTCATGGTCTTTCACGATGCCGCGATGACGGAATTTAGGCAGTGGTGGCGGCGTGCCGTTCGAGGAGGCTGGGCCGTTTCAGAAGGCTATGCCATGTATGGCCGTGCCCCCGAGAAGTACATGGTCCATCGCTATCTCAGTGGCTGGGGATGGGGAGCCATTCTTCCCTTACTCGCTGTGCTTTTGGCCGTACACACCCACGGACTAAGCCTATTGCTATTGCTGCTCTATCCGGTGCTGATGCTACGCATTTTTCGGTTTTGCAGGCAGTCCTACCGCTACAGCCCAGCCGATGCCTTGGTGTACGCCTTCTTTTGTACGCTGTCAAAGTTTGCGCAAGCCGTAGGGCAGCTCCAGTACTGGCTCACTCGCTGGAAGCGTGAAACACCGCTCCTCATCGAATATAAAAAGCCCGCCGCACTCAAGTAAGTCCTAATTTTCTCCTACGCTTCACGGAATCCCTACGGATGAACAGTAGGTGGCTTATTGGGAAGCTGTTGATAGGGTGAGGTGGATGCGCCTGCAGAGGCCAGCACGCTGTGGCGCATCTTCCAGCCCTCGGCGTAGCTGCCCAAGGCATTGGCCAATCGATCAATGCTGGGAGAGTATGTCTCTACGAGATAGTCTCTCACGGCGTTTGGCATCTGGCGTGGCTCGGAAGAGTTGACGCGGCGCTTGTGGTCGATGGCACCGGTCGCAAAAGGTGGAATGTCGAGGAATGTGGTGATGTCTGACATGAGCCCAACCGGATCGTATTTGATGGCCTCGTAGAAACAAATCAGAATCTGAGAAGCCTCGAAGTGCTGCAGATAGTTGTTGAGGGTGCGCTCATAGTCTCCGCGTAGGACAACGCCGGGCTGCTTTAGGGTGGCGATGATGTCGTCTGTAGAGTTTAGGTCCGCGTTGAGGCGTCCTTTGCCTACACCAAAGCGAATGTTTGACCAAGCTCTATCCACGGGGTCTCGCAGCATAAAGAGCAGCTTCATGTCTGGGTTTAGCGCCTTAATGCGGGCGATATCTGGAGACTCCAGCATGGAGTAGGAGGGAGTGATTTCACCGCACACCTGATGGGGCCGAGTCTGCCTAAACAGGTCGACGTACCAAGCTTCGTTGTAGGTGCCAAATATCCAGCGCCTTAGCCAGTCGGCTTGCTTGAGGTCGCCCGTGAGGACGAGTTTGCCGATGCGCAGCGTATCGTGCAGGGTTGTGCCGAGGTCCTTTTTTTCTAGCTTCCAGGGACGTAAGAAAGGGGAAGAGACCGACAAGATGTTTGGGCTGAGGTACTTTTTGGAGCGGTCGAAAAAGTGAATCTCTTTTTTGGGTGGCATGTAGACATCGGGGTGAGTCGTGAGCTGCTCGTACAGCCAAGAGGTCCCCGCCTTGTGCGCACCAATCCCGAGAAATGTGGGTCGAGTCTGTTTCATGTTCGATGCTAGCCCTATGGGTATATCTCTCTTTCGATTCGCTACTCAATTCCTTATCAGATAAGGACCAAAAGGCTGACTGTAATGTTCCAAGAACGGCCAGGTAGGGTGGGTTCGTAAGGTATTTAACTCAGCCAACATCTCGCAAATATGTGTACAAAAAATCTGCAAAAGAAAGCCCTGAGCTATCCACCCAGGGCCAAATAGTGTCACTGTGCTTATCCCTTCTGATAGCTCCGTAAAAATGACATAAACGCCATGAGTGCGAGCACAAACAAGATGGGATTGTTAGTCGTGGATACTGCGGGCAAGTTCGTGTGGCCGGATACCGGAGCGACGACTTGTGGTAAGCCGTAGCTCGCGGTAGATGCGTATGCTTCGGTATTCATTCAGGATCTCTCTAAGCAATATCGAGAACGCAGAAATGCCCGGTGAGCACCTCCGTGTTCTCGCTGAAATTATCTTTCCCCAAAACATATCCGGTTGATAAATTTGCCTAGAAATTCATCCGAATAGCTTTAAACAAGCCCTGTTTATGTGAGTTTTCCGCCATTTTTTCAGTGTTTTCACGCGTAGCAGAACGGTTTAGTACACGGACAGCTTCGAAAACGGCTATCAATCGTCTATCGGTCAGCCCTATCCGGTCAAACCCGTTTACACGCTCTGAAACCGCAGGAAATCATCGACTTCTGCTTTGGTGGGCATGGCTGCTTGGGCGCCTGAGCGGGTGACAGCGATCGCAGCCACCGCCGCCGCATAATCTATCGCCTGCCGCAACACATCGGCATCATTAAGCTGCTTGCCACGCATATCGAGCTGGCAGAGCGCCGCCGCCAAGCCACCGTTAAACGCATCGCCCGCCGCTACCGTATCCAGTGCATCGACGCGGTACACCGGCACAGCAAAGCTGCCCGTCGCCGTTGCACAGACGCAGCCCATCGCGCCCATCTTTACAATCACCACTTCTATGCCTTGGCGCTGTAGCGTTTCAGCCGCTGCGATCGCACCTTGAATATCTTCCACTTCCTGCCCCGTCAGCAGCGCCGCCTCCGTCTGATTTGGCGTCAGGATAGAGATAAATTCACAAAAATCGAGAGGCAGCGGGCCTTGAGCAGGCGCCGGATCGACAATCACCGTCAGGCCTGCGGTGTGTGCCAAAGCCGCCGCTTTCTCAACGATAGGAATCGGAATTTCAAACTGCAGCAGTAGCACCTCAGCTTCATCGAGGTACGGCAGTAAGTTCTCTAGGTCTTCCTCATTCACTTCTCCATTTGCACCGGGAATCACCACAATCTGATTGGTATTGGGGGCCACCGAAATCAGCGCTGTGCCAGACGCGGCCTTGCTGCTGACGAGGAGTCCCCGCGTCTCGATATTTTCTGCCTGGAGGTGGCTGAGCAACACTTGCCCCATCGCGTCGTTGCCAATGCGGCCCACCATCGCCGTCGGCACGCCCAGCCTAGCGACAGCTACCGCCTGATTGGCACCCTTACCACCGGGCACCGTCTCAAAGCGATCACCCAGCAGCGTTTCACCAGGCTTGGGCAAACGAGGAACTTGAGCCACCAAGTCCATGTTTAAGCTGCCTAGCACGACTACATCCACGGTGAAAAAATCCTTTTTGTAGGAGGTGTCTCAATCACTCAATCAGTCTCTTGAAGCGAATTGTGCAGGGCTAGCGACTAGGCATCTTCAGCAGGTTTGCCCAGCTCCAGCGGCGGCCGGTCCGAACTCCAGCCCCACCAAACAGTGCCGCACTCACACTGATAAAACTCTTGATACTTGCGCCTGCGATTATCTGTAAATACGGGCGCTCGGCGATTGAGCCAAACCTGCTGCGCTTCCCGACTACCAGCCCCACAGCGAGGACAGCCAAAGGGTTGAGCATGCACAGCATCTTTCGTCCACGCGGGGGGAAACGGCGCGAATGCATCCATCAGTAACGCTTACTCCAATAAAGAGAATCCAAAATGCGCCCCACTATTATGACGCTTTCTCGTAGATCGTAGCGGTTTGCGACGCTACCCCATACAGCGTCGACCCAGCCACAACACAGACCGTTACATTTGGAGGTGCCCCCTAAAAAACCTATAGTAATTCTAAAGACAACATTACAAATGGGTCCTCTCCTGTGAAAGCCATAACCTTGCTCGGGTCAACCGGGTCCATCGGCACCCAAACTCTCGACATTTTAGAGCACCATCCTGACCAGTTTCGGCTCGTAGGGATTGCCGCAGGCAGCAATGCTACGCTGCTAGCCGAGCAAGTGATGCAGTTTCGGCCAGAGATTGTTGCCATCTGCGATGAAAGCAAGCTGAACGAACTTAAAGCAGCGATCGCACCCCTTGACCCCCAGCCCATCATCCTAGCTGGCGAGCAAGGCATCGTAGAGGTAGCCCGCTACGGCGATGCTGAAGCCGTCGTCACTGGCATCGTTGGCTGCGCAGGCCTTTTGCCAACCCTAGCCGCCATCGAAGCGGGCAAAGATATTGCGCTCGCGAACAAAGAAACGCTGATTGCCGGGGGACCGGTGGTGCTGCCCCTCGCCAAAAAGCACGGCGTCAAGCTGCTACCTGCCGACTCCGAGCATTCGGCCATTTTTCAGTGCCTGCAGGGCGTTCCCGAGGGCGGGCTTAGGCGCATTTTGCTCACAGCCTCTGGCGGCGCCTTTCGCGACTGGCCCGTCGAAGACCTGCCAAAAGTAACGATGGCCGATGCCATCAAGCATCCCAACTGGTCGATGGGCAAAAAGATCACCGTAGACTCAGCCACGCTGATGAACAAAGGCCTAGAAGTGATCGAAGCCCACTATCTTTTTGGTATGGATTACGACAATATTGACATCGTGATCCATCCGCAGAGCATTATTCACTCGCTGATAGAGCTGCAAGATACCTCTGTGCTCGCGCAGCTGGGCTGGCCAGATATGCGGCTGCCCCTGCTCTATGCCATCTCCTGGCCGGAGCGCATTTACACCGACTGGCAACCGCTGGATTTGGTAAAGGCAGGCGACCTGACCTTCCGCGAACCAGATCGGGTGAAGTATCCCTGCATGGACTTGGCCTATGCGGCAGGCCGGGCAGGCGGCACCATGACCGCCGTGCTCAATGCGGCCAATGAGCAGGCTGTGGCGCTGTTTTTAGAAGAGAAGATTCACTATCTTGAGATTGCAAAAGTGATTGAGAAGGTGTGCGATCGCCACAAAGCTGACCTGAATACCAGCCCCAACCTAGAAGACATTTTGGCGGTAGACCAGTGGGCACGGCGCGCCGTAACTGAGCTGACTGCAGCCATGGCGCAGTAAAGTTCGTCCAAAAGATTACCTAGAGAAATTCGTCCGTACAAAAGACGACCCCCGTAATCAGAAACTCACAGGTTGATTTACACTTGCAGGAAAGAAAATCA